>JAXGTM010000043.1:0-14154 GCA_040774925.1 Atribacterota bacterium
TCTGAATACTTCGGGCCGGACAGCAATCAAATCTTCAATATCCTCAACATTTCCCTTTAGATAATAAGGCATACCACAAGCAGCATAAGATGCCCAATTACCTTTTTCCAAAACAACTATTTCCATTTCAGGATTTTCTCTCCTTGCTTTGCTGGCAGCACTCATACCTGCCGCATCTCCACCAATGACCACAAATCTTTCTTTCATAATCATCTCCAAATCTAAATTTAATATAGGTAAAATAAAAAATTACTCCTGACAAATGTCTTTGCTATCATTAAAAATTTTTAAGACATTCTAATCTTTAGATATATTAAAGTTGATCTTTTTCCCTATTATCAGAACTGCTAAAAAAGACTATACGAACAATCATACCTATCCTGTTCCTGTCAATCTTCAACTGAATTCTATGTAGTATATTATTTAAGCCATTTTTCTGATTCTTATTTCAATATCTTTTCGATCTTTTAATAATTCAATCAATTTCCCGGTATCTGTATTGCCAAAATGGTATGGGTAAAGAATTTTCGGGCTAATCAACCTGGCTGCGTCTGCAACCATCTCCGGGGTCATAGTATAGGGTAAATTCATGGGTAGAAAGGCGATGTCAACATTTTTAAGATCTGCCATTTCTGGAATATTTTCCGTATCACCAGCTATATAAACGGTTAGTTCAGCAAATTTAATAACATATCCATTCCCCCTTCCTTTAGGGTGAAAGGGCTGACCATTATCATATTTATGTACAATATTATATGCCGGAACAGCTCCGATTTCGATACCTTTTATATTCTGAGTATTCCCATTTTTCATTGCTACTCCTTGCGATATTTGCTCAAAACTTGCTTCATTTAGCACAATAATAGTGTCTTCTTTTTTTATTATATCAATTGTTTCTATGCTTAAATGGTCACTATGCTCATGTGTAATCAAGATAATATCAGCTTTAGGCAATTGAAGATAATCGGTTAAATTCTTCCAGGGATCTATATGTATAACTTTTCCTTGAAAACCGAGCATGAGTGTACCATGGCCGATAAATGTAATTTCTAACTCTCCTTTAGAGGTTTTAAAGTGATCCTTCTCGAATAAAGATTGTGCTGAGGAAGTATTTACAAATCCAAAAAATATTAATAGAATCAAAGCTGTTTTAAACATATGTCCTCCTTTTTAAATATTTCAGAAAATAACATAGCATTCCTCTCTTGTAACAGAACAACAAGAGTTAATAATGCATTTTATCTTTAATTAGATGTAGAAAATATGGAATGACGTTTCAGACTATTAGTCTATTATTCTATTTTCCATACTCTGACATGTTTTCTACCCCAATTATCAGCTTTTTGCAATTCCCCTAAATTGAAACATACATCGATATGATTACCTTTAATTGCACTGCCACAATCGTCAGCCACTCCTAAACCGTACCCTTCAACATATAAGACATCACCATAACTAAACATCCCGTAGTCTGGATCAATTGCAATGCTTCCATAGCCGGCAGGGTATCCTGTAGCAGTAAGACCATCAGCATAGGGCGCACAACATATCTCGTCAGGCGTATAAGCAGTTGCCAGTACGTGGTAAAGAGTATAGCCCAATTCGTGTTCAGTTCTATTTCTAATTTTTTGTTCTATATTTTGAGCAATTGTCCGAACTCTTGCCCAATCGATTTTTTCTTTAAAATTATATTTAAATTTAGATTTTACCGGCAATATCTTTGCTTTTTCTGGACTTTCGATTAAAACGGAAATAGTATAACCGGCATCTTTCTCTGTTTTTAGTATTTGATATTGATTAGTAACACGAATAACATTCCCTTTCTTATCTTTAATCGCATAAATATTTGCAGTAGCTATTAAATTAAAAGATAACAAAAAAAGAATCAGGATTAGCAAGATGGAGGTATTGAAGTGGAAGAAGGTAGAATTTTTTTTTGTATTATTTCTCATCATTAATTGCTCCCTGTTATTTATTAAGCTTAGAGGATTCTTTATTTCTCTCCTATTAAAATACCCTCTAATGTGAGCATTTTTCTTTTTAGCTCTATTCCCCCTCGTGAAGAGAAACCGATTAAAAGTCCATTACTGCCAATAACTCTATGGCAGGGAATTATTAAAGGCAAAGGATTCATCTTCATAACCCCTCCAACAGCTCGATAGGCTCGTGGAAAACCGGATTCTTCTGCCAGCCAGCGGTAGGTCTTTGTTTTGCCGTAAGAGATTTCTCTAGCTTTTTGTAAAATCTTTTTTTGGAAGGGAGTAAAT
Organism: Atribacterota bacterium; assembly: GCA_040774925.1. Lineage (GTDB taxonomy): Bacteria > Atribacterota > Phoenicimicrobiia > Phoenicimicrobiales > Stramentimicrobiaceae > Stramentimicrobium. Next base: position 2,268 of record JAXGTM010000043.1, read on the forward strand.
GGAGATATGTTTACCATATCTTTGCTAAATTCTACTCGTTTACCGGCAAAATAATTTTTAATCCTTTCTGTTAAATCAGAAAACAGGGCTTCTTCTCTTATAAGTTTTTTTGTTGAATGAAAATAGATGCTTAATTCTTCCCATATATTTTCTGGTGATTCCTCTGGTAATATTAATCTGATTAAACCTTCTTCATTCCCTGCTATACCCACCCAGCCTATCGCTGTTTCGATAATAGTATAATATACCTTTTGTATAACATGTGTGCTATCTCTTTTTAAACCCGTTTTCTTCATATATATTTATATTCCTTACTTGCCAATTATTTGGTAAAAAAGAATCCTGATATTAATTACTGATACAACTCTGCCGACATGTATCTAATTATCTGGAATATTAATTATCAATTATCAATTATCGGATTTCTGTTGATTATAAATCACAGATTATAGATATAGAATCCCTTACTGTGTTTTCAATAGACCTTTTTCTAATATTCATTATATAATAGAATAAACAAAAAATGAAAAAAGAAAAATGTGGGAATAAAGATGGACAATAAGTTTAAAGCCCTTTTACTGGCTGGTGGAAAGAGTAATCCTGCTTTAAGAAGGTTAACAGGACAAGAATACAAAGCATTAATGACAATACATAATCACAGTTCTAATCCTATTATTCACCACATGATAGATGTATTGGAAAAAACTGCAAATATTACAGAAATATATGTTGCTGGCTCCGGGGAAGTCCACCAGGAGATTAGTTTTAGGGTTATTAAAACTTTACCTTCCGGTAATACCTTGATTGAGACTCTGAAAAAGAGCTTTAATGTTTTACAAAATGAAAAACATATCTTAATAACTACTTGTGACCTTCCCCTTTTAACAAACAGACATTTAGAGCTATTTCTTTCAGACTGTCTAGCCAATTCAGATTTTGATATATATTATTCCATTATTGACAAGGAAGATTTTATAAAGAGATTTCCGCAAAATGAGTTAAGAAGAATTTATGCCAATCTGATGGAAGGATCTTTTACTGGTGGCAATCTATTTTTAATAAACCCTAAAGTCGTTCTTGATTGTGCTGATACTATAGAGGAATTCATCAATTTTCGTAAACACCCTCTTAAAATGGCAAATATCTTAGGAAAGAGGATTGCTGTTAAGTATCTGAAAAAATACCTTTCTATCAGAGACCTGGAAAAAATGGTGCCCCTATATCTAAAAGGTTATACTGGTAAGGCAATTATATCGGCACCTGAAGTTGCTCTTGACATTGATAAACAGATTCAGCTTAATATTTTGAGAGAATTGTAAAAAATAATATTAATTTCTACATTTTACTCTTTACATTATTATAGATATATCCGCCTGATCTGCCTACGATGAGGTTAGATGTAATAAATGCTTTAGGATCATACTCCAAGGCTATATCACGAATTTTAGGAAACAATATCCGCCTGGTTATAACTCTCAAAACCTGCAGTTCTCCCTGTAAACCATAGCCAAGATTACGGGTAACGCCAAACTTCTCATCGCGTAAACGTTTTTCTATTTCCGGCCAATGATTTCTGGATATAATTTCTACTGATATTATCTCCTGAGAAGTCTTTTCAGTCATTATAATTCCTACAATCGTGCCAGTGCCATAACCGCCTGCATAAGCAAACACATTCATCCAATTACCAATATCTTGAATAACCTTGGACACGATAAGAATAAAAATAAATACTTCTACAAAACCAATTATTCCTGCCAGTAATTTTTTTCTACTCACTATCATCTGTACTCTAAAAGTACCCAGTGACACATCAGCAACTCTAGAGCAGAATATAAACAATGCCCAGATATACGGATTTAAGTTTTGTATATGGTTTAAGAGATTTAACATTTTATTTCCATTCTTGAAGTTATTCAATAATATTATAATTAAAATAGGCTAAAGATTTTCACCAAAAGCTTATTATAGTAGTTCAGATTAAATTGTCAAGTGACAAAATCTAATTTATAATTACGGAAGATTGAGAAGTAAAAACTAATTTTAGAATTGTATATACTGGACTGATATTAGGGTTAATTTCTATTTGCTCTCCAGTTATATAATAATATATGCTAAAATGTGAGAAAAAACAATATTATTTTAATATAGACATTATTCTTTTTAAAAACCAGATATTTTATTTGGATAACAAAGAAGGAGCACATAGTTAATGAATGCAGAGATTATTAGCATAGGGAATGAAATTCTTTGTGGCAATATCATTGACACAAATGCAAATTACATTATTAAAAAATTAAAAGAGATTAACCTTAATGTACAACATGTCTCGGCCATCGGTGATGATGAAAAAGAGATTGTCACTATATTAAGGGAAGCGTATGAACGTTCAAAAATTATTATTACCACTGGAGGACTTGGCCCAACAGAAGACGATATTACCTTCCAATCAATTGCAAGAGCCTTCCATTTAAACCTTATTAAATACCCGGAAGCTGAAAAACATATGGTTGACAGGTTTAATCAAATGGGAGTTTATTTTTCTCCAAGCAATTTAAAACAGAGCTTCCTTCCAGAAGGTGCCCGATGCATTATAAATCCATATGGCACTGCACCTGTCATGGTTTTAGAGCAAGATGATAGAATTATCGTATCTCTTCCTGGTGTGCCAATGGAGATGAAAAACCTGTTATCAGAAAAAATTATCCCATTATTACAGGAAAAATTTCCCGATCTGGAGCATATTCAATCACGCATTATCAGAACAACTGGAATAAGTGAATCCGGTCTAAATGATATACTAAAAGATTTTATTTTACATAATCAGGATTTGAATGTAGGCATATATGCAACACCGGAAGATATACAAATTCAGTTAAATGCATTGGCAGCAACAGCAGAGGAAACAAAAATAATTTTGGATCAGGCTACTCAGCATATAAAAACACTTCTTGGAGATTATATTTTTGGATATGATAATGAATGCCTGGAACAGGTTGTCGGTAATTTATTAAGAGAAAGGAATCTAACCATATCTGTTGCAGAATCCTGTACCGGGGGCATGCTTGGAGAGATAATCACTTCCATCTCGGGTAGTTCTGATTATTTTAAAGGTGGAATTATTAGTTATAGTGGTGAAATAAAGGAAGCTCTTCTGGATGTACCTCACGATATTTTAACTCATTTTGGAGAGGTTAGTAAGCCTGTTGCACGGGCTATGGCAGAGGGAGTACGAAAAAAATGTAATACTGATATAGGGTTAAGTATTACCGGTATTGCGGGTCCTACAGGTGGAAGCAATGAAAAACCGGTTGGATTGGTTTATATTGGCCTGGCAAATACACAACAAACTCTGGTCCAAAAACATCAATTTCAAAATGAGAGACAGGCTGTCCGAATACGTTCTGCCCGACGCGCTTTAAATATGTTGAGGTTATATATTATTAATCTTAGGAATGAAGAGAAAAATAATATATAGATTTTAATAATGTTATTGTAATAAATAAGTTTTTTAAAAGAGAAACGTATTTTTACCTTGTATTTTTATTACTTAATGTGTTCTTACATATTACTATGACATTGTGGTAGGGAGGGTATGGTATATATTGGATCATACCGAAAGTCTTACATCTTTTCAAGGGCTAAGTCCCTGTCCTGGTCAATGGAGTTAATGAAATATACCCCATTCCAGTCAACAAGGACTTTCCCCCTGAAACTTTAGGGAAAGTCAAGAAAGATCCAGATGGTCTGCCTTTTTATCATTAAATATTTTTATTATTTCAAATTCAGAAATTATAACAGATTTACTATCAGAAAACTGTTTATTATTTTTTTTGCACCACTTTATAAAATGTTTTCTAAATTGCTCAAATACTTCCTTGCTTATATCAATATCTTTATCATCATTTTTTTCAACGGATTTTTTAATTTTTTCAAATCTTTCCAGAGTTACTCCAATAACCTCTAAGATGGCTACAGGAAACCCTTTCCAGCTATTTAAAAGTACATGATCACCGATTTTTGGAAGAGGCTGGCGGTTCATCTTATATTGATCTTCTAATTCTAGAAGTAATCGAGGGCTGCTCTCTAAAGTCCATTGATTATAATTTTCAACATCTTTCTTTACATATCCATTTTTTGCAATATATAGCCGGTTATTGTTGCTGTCAAATCCGTTCAAAAATATGTCATAATAAGCATCAACAATAGATTTACCTGTTACATTAGAAAAGTTTTTTGATTTATCTATATGATTTACAGGAAGCCACTGGATATTGCTATATTTGGTTAAATCGAATAGCACTTCGGATGATTCTTTCCCAAAGCACAAGAAGAGATATAGTAATTGTTCATTACGAAAAATATCAAAAATCATTTTTTGCCCAACCAGGCTTGATTTAAGCGGGATAAATGCTTGTTTTGCTAAAAGCTCAACATTTAATCGATTAGAGGGTTTATTGATAATATCATCTACTTCGGGTAGAACCCAGCTATTATCAGCAGACTGGTTTTTGGTCTTTACCCATAAAACCTTGTGTTCTCTATCCAGAATTAATAAGAAGGCCATGTTAACTCCTGTAAGTATTGATACTAAGGAATAATCAAAAAAATATTTAAATTCCTGTAGAATAACAATTAATGAAAATTGTTGCTCCTGCTTACAGAATGAACTCAATAGATTATATTATAATTCTAAACTTTTTAAAATTAATTTCTTGGAAAATAATTATATTTGTACTAAGATGTTAGATTGTAAATGCTTTTAGAAATTTTTGCTATCAGTAATTATAACATACAAATAATTTTTTAAAAAATATATATGTTATATTTAATTTAAAATAATTTCAATAAAATTTATTTTTTAAAAAGAGAAATAGAGAAAGGCAGCAATACGTGTCAAAGAAAAACAATAGAAATTTAACTGAGGGAAGTATAATTAGAAATTTGCTTATAGTTTCATTACCCACCATGTTTGGTTTTTTTGCACAGACACTCTATGATTTTATAGATATGATCTGGATTGGACGAATATCTGCTCAGGCTGTGGCAGGAGTGGCAATTTTTGTTTCAATCTTCTGGTTTGCAGATATTGTGAATGAAATTATTGGTATAAGTGCAGTTTCTTTGATTTCTCAGAGTTATGGAGCAGGTCATCTGGATAAGACAAAACAGATAATTGAACAATCGATATTTTTTAAAGGGCTCGTCTCTATTGTAATGGCATTTCTATTACTATTATTTTTGAAACCATTAAGCAATTTCTTTTCTGATGAACCGATAGTAGTAAAACATATTTTAGATTATGGAGTAATACGTACCATCTTTCTACCCTTTATGTTTTTGTCTTTCAGTGTGAATACTGCCTTGCGTTGTATTGGTGATGCAAGGAGCCCTATGCTTATTATGATACTGACATCTGTACTGAATATTATTCTTGATCCTGTTCTTATGTTTGATATTATTCCAGGAACATCCATCAAAGGAATGAGCTTAGGCATTAAAGGTGCTGCTATTGCAACAGTAATTTCTACAATTCTTGCCTTTCTCATCGGCTTAATAATACTTTTATCGGGAAGGAGTTACATAAAAATATCCTTCTCCGGACTGTTCAGATTGAGCAAAGAAAATGCCAGAAAGCTTGTTATTATTGGGCTACCTACAGGGCTGGAAATGTTTTTTAGACAGGGAGGGCAATTTCTATTATTAAAATTTGTATCTTTTTACGGCACTTTAGCTCTGGCTACTTTTGGAATTGGAATGAAATTATTCAATCTTGTATTCCTCCCTCTATTGGGTTTGTCTATGGGGGGAAGTGCTGTTACAGGACAAAACCTGGGTGCAAATCAGATAAAAAGAACACAATTAACTGCCATCTGGGCATCATGGCTGGGAATTTTTATTACCGCCATTATTGCCTCTGTAGCCATTCTTTTCCCTGAATTCATTCTTAAAATCTTTATAGATCAGAAAGAGGTTTTAGAAATTGGCAGGAAGATGGTCTATATAATTTCACCAAGCTTTATTGCTGTAGCAATCAGTATGGGTTTAAATACAGTATTTGCTGGTTCAGGCTACAACTTACCTTACTTAATATCAGGAATTACTTCTCGCTGGATTTTTCAGGTTCCTTATTCAGCTCTAATCATCTATGTCTTCCATTTATCTATTACCTATATCTGGGTGGGATTTTTTATAGCTGAGTTTATTGAATTACTGGTCATCTATATTTTTTATTTGAATGGAAAATGGAAGACTATAAGAGTGTAAATATATTTTTGACAGATTAAGCATCTGGTTAGGAGCGAGCAACCAATTTTTCTATAGCCTCTTCATCCATACGATAATTAATCCATTCTGTAAGAGGGTAGGCCCCCATTTTTTCGTAGAATATTCGGGCAGGATTCCAATGTAATACGAGCCATTCTATCCTGCCACATTCTTTTTCTCTTGCCAGCTGTGCACATCTAAGAAAAATTGATTTTCCTATTCCTTTTCCTCTGAACTTTTCCCTGACAAAAAGATCTTCAATATAGAGACCGGGCTTACCCAGGAAAGTAGAGTAATTGTAAAAGAATATGACCATACCTGCTGGCTCATCTCCCCAGTATGCAATTTCAGCTTGTGCATAAGATTTATTGCCGAAAAGTGTTTTTTTAATTTTCTCTTCGCTATTTATAACCTGGTCAGATAATTTTTCATAAACAGCAAGTTCTTTAATTAAAAAGAGTAAGATTGGTATATCCATTTCTGTTGCTGGTCTAATATATAATTTTTGTATATTTTGATCCTCTTGTTTATTCAATTAATTTATCTCCTTTTGGTATATTATCTTTTAAATTCAATAAATTATTTTCAAGAAAATATTATAATATCAAAAATAACCTATAACTATCTTTTTGACAATTAATATTCAAGAAAAATTTTTTAAATAGGGTAAGGATTGATTCTGGTATCCAATAATTTAAGAAATGAGTTATACTTATAATAACTATATATGTGTACTTATCATAAGTGAAAAATTTTATTATAATCAGCTGATAAAAGAAGAAAAATAGGGTAGAATTGTAAAAAAAGAGATTTTTATTAAAACAATTATATAAAATTAGATAATTTAGCCATATATTCTCATCAAAGTGTTGTTTAAAAATTTTAACCACATATTATTTTAAAAGAATGTGAAGACTTTATAGATAGATAAAGATAAATTAAATGGCCTTTATGGTTTTTAAATATAAAATAGTATAATTCTTTATAAAAAGGAGAATACCATGTTAGAAGAATTTAAGAAATTTATTATGCGTGGCAATGTTATCGATATGGCAGTAGGTATTGTTGTCGGTGCAGCCTTTGGTTCAATTGTCAGCTCTTTTGTGAATGATGTATTAATGCCACCGATCGGTCTACTATTAGGAGGAATTGATTTCAGTAATTTATTTATTTTGCTCAAACAAGGAACTACTCCCGGTCCTTACCTATCTCTGGCTCAAGCACAAGAGGCTGGGGCTGTCACTTTAAACTATGGTGTTTTTTTAAACACAGTTATTAGCTTTCTAATCATTTCAATGGCTATCTTTTTAATGATAAAACAGATAAATAGATTTAAAAAGAAAGAAGAAGTCCCTCCTCCATCAACAAAGGAGTGTCCTTACTGTTTTACTGTTATCCCTATAAAAGCTCAACGTTGCCCGAATTGTACTTCTGAATTAACATAATCTGAAAAAGTGATGTTGTACCATTTTTTGCTAAAATATGCTGGATTCTTTTTTACAGGGCAATAATGCTGTCAGCAGAATATTTGTGTTTTTAATATTAAAAGATATAATATTATTATAGATGGTGCAGTATCCTAGTTAATGTCCTGTTCCTGAAGGCGGGCCTAAAAATCCGTCAAGGGCACACCGATGAAGTTCCTGGTGTTGGCTGCTAACGCCCAGTTGGGAGCTGGTGCTGGGAGTTAAGGGTAAGGGGCGATCCGTAATGGCATACGGGCGTTGACCCCTTTCCCGTGGAGGCTGATATGTATTGTATGCATAAAAGCGAACCTGCATTTGTTGCAAGATGGGTGCAGAGTAGCCTGCTTTGCGTGGTTTAAGGGGAAGCATTAAAATTTAGGTATACATCGAGGTACCAGATGCCATACCTATAGCGGAAACTTGGGCTGCTAAAGAAGCTAGGGAACAGAGTACATTTGAAGGAAAACTTCTAGGCTGTCGGCTGTTAGCCGAGTATGTCAGGGATTAAAGTGTGGCCTGAGTGGTAATCCAGTCCTGTATTGGGTGACCGTACAGCTGGAAAATTAAAGGGAAACCGCCTGTCTGGCAACAGCAGGTTATTCCAGGGGAAAACCTACTGGACCTAAGCCGCAACATTGACCTGGCATATTACCATCTTAACTAATGAATATTTTTTATTTATGTGGAAAATAGATAAATGATTGTGTCTGGGTGATTGCTATATTAAAGAACTTTAAAGACAGTTTTTTTGTCACAATCTTAACATTTACTATAACTATTATAGCAGTATTGGTTTCTTACTCCTGGATGGAAACCATCTCCTTCTTTCCTGCAATTCTAATCCTATTAATAATTATCTCTATTGGTATTGTTAGCGATATGATTGCTTTTGCCGCACCTGCAGCCGAAGAAGAGTCTTTTAATGCTAAAGCTGCCAAGAAAGTCTTTGGAGCCAAGAAAGGTCTTTACCTGGTTAAACATGCCAATCATGTGGCAAATTTTATGGGTGATGTAGTAGGAGATATTTGCGGCATTTTAAGTGGTTCTTTGGGAACGACTATTGCAATCAAAATAGCTATCAACTGGCAATCTTCAAAAAATTTGGTCGACTTGCTGGTACTCAGCGTTATTGCAGCAATAACAGTTGGAGGGAAATCTTTTTTAAAATGTTATGCTCTTCGCAATGCAAATGAAATAATTCTATTTGCAGGCAAGGTATTATCAAGTCCAGCATTATTAAAAACTTTTCTTAAAAATGTAAAATCACATTGATTGTTAAAGAAAATAATTATGCACTTTGATACATATTGTTTTGTTCCATAAATTCAAAAACCCTGATCCAGAGGGGTGGTCAGGGTTTTTGAATTCGTCTAAATTTTGCGATTTATCTGAACTGATTATTTGAATAATCAGCTAGAAGTCTTTGTTATTTTTTCTTTTTTTCGGTTTCTTGTGTTTTCTTTCCACAACCTTTAGCCATTTTTACACCTCTTTCCAAAATTATAAATAGTAATTATCTACTCAGGTGTTCTAGTAATATGTGAAAAATCTGATAGCATATTTACCTGAGTTATTTATACATTTAAATGAATTTTTTGTCAATATATTTTTTATTTAAGGAAAATAAAATTTGTAAAGTGAGCTTTTTAATTTACTTTAAACTAATAGGTTGTGGAATAAAATAGAATTAATTAATGTTTTTATATTGAAAAATATATTTTATGGTAGGTTTCTTTTAGAACCATAGAGGATATTCATCTATTTGGAATATATTTGTTAATCTATTTAGTTTTACATAAGACTGTGTATTATAAAAGCTTTATTATTGATTGTGGATTTATATTTTTATCTTCCCAATAAACCTGTTTACGCTCTTTCATTATCTCTAATGTTTGGTAAATATCTGCCAGAGAATATTGGTTGGGCATAGTGTAAACCAGGTCTTGAGCACAAACACGTTCTTTTTCTTCCTGCAACTCCCTAAGGTAGGTAGTAATTAAATCACTGATATTGTCGAATCTCTCCTCTTCGGCAAGGGATAACGTATGAGGATGTGCATCATCACCAGGGTTAGGATATATCTTTTGTAGGTTTTCAGAGTTGTTGACTTTTTTCTGGTTTGCTTCTTCCTTAATTATGTTGGAATTTTCTTTAATATTTTTAATCTGTTTTTTTATTTCCTCCAACTCATCCAAGATATCCTGTTTATTGGGTAAATCTAAGGCAATATTATCATAATCATTCTTTTCTATTCCTTTTTTATCTTTTAATAAAAAATAAGAGGTTTCATATATATATTGCGATAGATGTTCCAAATGTTCTGCATTTTGTTTCATCTTAATAATTTGTAATTCGATTCTTTTTAAAACCTGAAGGGACCATAAATAAAAAATAATACCTAAACATAAGGCAATAATAATCAAAATAATAGATAATAAAGGTGTGGCTTGCGTAAAAATTACAACATTGTCCATTTTTAACTCCCTCTTAAAATACAGTATTAGATCTCTTCTTCTTTTTCTGAAACTTTTACAGGCACATCTTTGTCCAGCTTAATTGCTTTTTTTACTTCTTCGGGATTGTGAGTATTGTTTTTCATTTTTTCTGGAGCATCTTTTTTATCAATAGAGGATTCTTTTGATAAGAATAGCTCTTCATTGTACAATATCTTAGGTAATCTTTCTAAGCGAATAGTACTCATATCAAGCCCTTTCGACATCTCAGCAATCATCAATGAAAATTGGTTAAACAATCTATAAAAAATTATTGCTAACCAGATAGCAAACAGACTTATCACCACTGAAAAAAAAGAGAGTATAAATACAATTATTTCTGAATAACTCATAAAATTACCTCACAAGATAATCATCATATTCGCAAGTAATTACAAACTTCGGAAAGAAAAGTTCCAATATCTTCTTTTACTACCATTGTAGCTCTATAGTCTAAAGGGGTATCCATATAATTTATTATTACCAAATCTCCTTTTCGGGCTAAACTGTATTCGGGAAGCAGATTAGCAGGAGAGACCTGTAAGGAAGAACCTATAACTAAAAACAAATCTGCCTTACTAGCCTCTGCAACAGCTTCCTCAAGATTTGACAACATCTCCCCGAATAAAACTACATCAGGTTTAAAAACTCCACCACATTCACAGAAAGGAATCTGCTTATCATTTTCTTTAACTTTTTCAATTAATAGCTTGGAAGATATTTTTTCTCCACAATGAGTACAGATAGCATAAGATAGATTGCCGTGTATTTCCAGGACATTCTTTGATCCGGCTTTTTGATGTAGGTTATCAATATTCTGAGTTATTAAAACATTTAAATATTCTGCCTCTTCCATTTTAACAAGGGAATAGTGTGCTAGATTGGGAGCAACATTCTCCATTTCTTCGATTCTAGGACGATAATAGTAATAAAACCTGGAAGGATTTTCGCGAAAGGCATTTATACTGGTCACCTCTATAGGGTCAACTTTTGACCATATTCCTTTGCCAGGTGTTCGAAAGTCAGGTATACCGGAAGCGGTACTCACTCCAGCCCCTGTTAAGCAGACAGTATATTTAGATTCCTTTAATAATTCAGCTAATCTTTCTACATTCTGATTATTATTTTTTGTCATAGTAATTGCTGGAAATAGGTAGTAGTTCCAAATTCCTCCTATATAAATTTAAAATGAAATCCTATATTGATTATTCCACAAATATATTTTTTTAGACATTAAATCTAAAATTGATTATATCACCATCTTCAACCAGGTATTCTTTCCCCTCAATCTTCAATAATCCCTTTTCTTTTATCTTTGGCATTGACTTATATTGTATAAAATCTGTAAAATTTACTACCTCTGCCCTGATAAAACCTCTCTCTATATCACTATGAATCTTACCAGCTGCTTTTAACGCTGGGGTTTTTTTATAAATTGTCCAAGCTTTTACTTCATCTTTACCCACCGTGAAGAATGATATTAACCCCAAATGCTCATAGAGAACCTGTGACAATCGTTCTATACCTGTCTTTTCAAAGCCTATTTCTTCAAGAAATGTCTTTTTTTCGTCATCAGCAAGTTCATTAATTTCCATTTCTAATTTTCCACAAATCGTAATACTCGCCATCTGGTGATTTTTGATAAATTTTTCAAATTTTTCA
>JAXGTM010000044.1:0-13796 GCA_040774925.1 Atribacterota bacterium
ACCGTCAGCTATACTGAGGAACATATATCTAAAAGCGATACTGTGTTAGTAGTAGTTAACCCACCATTTATTGTATTTGAAGGCATGGATCAAGCCTGCGCATTCTGAGAAAGTGATTATTACCGATAGGTTATCGGTAAAATCAGATATACTAAAAATAGTAGTTTTCTAAATTCCATTTTTACAAAACGTTTTTAGTTTTTATTCGTTAATGTAGATAATAATATTTCAATTTCCCAATTTTCTAATTATAATTTTTTGACAATGAAAGAAACATGTAAAGGGACTTTTTAAATTTTATTCTGTTAAAAATAATGTTATGATTATATAATTCTGCTAAAATAGTTTGAAATGGTTCGTTTTTAACTATGTACACCATGGAATGAATAATAAATTATCTTTAAAACATAAATTAAACAGAATAACATATAAATAAAATGAGCGAAGAAAAGAGAATATAAGTTAGAATCTACCTGTAAAAATGTTGTAACTTTGATTTAAGATGATATGTAGTGAATTGTTATAAACCAATGTTTTCTACACTGCAAGCTATTATTGCTTTTCAGGGATTTAAACATATGATAACAATAAGCAATAAATAAATAAAAATAATATAATAAAATATTAAAAGAAAGGATGTGTTTAAAATTATTAGAGAAATTATTAATACTAAAGGAGCACCGTCAGCAATTGGCCCATATTCTCAGGCAATCAAATTTGGGAATATGGTTTTCGTATCAGGGCAGATTGCACTTTCACCAGACGGAAGTGATTTATTAAATAGTGACATAACTGTTCAAACAAGACAGGCAATAGAGAATATCAAAGCTATATTAGAGAGTGCCGGCAGTTCTTTGCGAAATGTATTAAAAGCAACTATCTATATTATAGATATGAAAGATTTTAATAGTGTAAATGCTGTCTATTCAGAATATTTTGATGATATTCTGCCAGCACGTGCCTGTATAGAAGTATCCAACCTGCCAAAGGGTGCAAAAGTTGAAATTGAAGTTATTGCCAGTTGTTAGTAGTCTAGCTATTTATGGAGATAAAGGAGCAGAAAGATGGATCCCTATGCCAGTGGGTTAATTAGTAAGAGTCCCTATGGCTCAAAGAGAATTATCCATGCTTCTATAGTAGCAATATTGCAGCTTAACATGGATAACCGTGGATTAAAACTCATCCAGCCGCAGTCAAGGGTATTAAAAAAAAATGAAATACATGAATTAATAGTAACAGATGAAAGAGATGCCGGGCCGGGAACGATAGTTAATAGTGTAGCGTATGTTGCTTTTATTGAAATACAGATTGGAGGCGTAATGGTTGTTGGAGATGAAGTATACTGTAATAAAATATTATTAGGTACAGTAGCAGGTTTTGATGACACACATATGCCCAATCACCAAAATATTGTACTCTATTCACCAAAAAGAATTACTGGTAAAGAACTCAATATAAGTTTGGAAGACCCGGTAATTATTAATGCTAAAAAAGAGGATTAAAATTATGAGAATGACTGGTTCATGGGTAGCAATACCAACTCCTTTTAAAAAAGATGGAAAAGTTGATTTAGAAGGATTTAAACCTATTATTGATTTTCAAAAAAATTATGGTACTGATGGATTGTTAGTATTAGGGTCAGCCGGTGAATCTTCAATGCTATCAAAGGAAGAAAAACAAGAAATAATCAGATTTGTTGTTGAATATTGTCAGAACCGAATCCCTCTTTTTGTGGGTACTACGGGTTCTAATACCGAGGATACAATTGAAATGACCAGGTATGCCAAAATGGTCGGAGCAGATGGAGCCTTAATGGTTATGCCCTCATATATAAAGCCACCTCAGGAAGACCTCTATAATTTCTTAAATACAGTTGCAGAGCAGGTCGATATCCCTATTGCCGTATACAATAACCCTTCCAGAGTAGGTGTAAATATAAAACCAGAAACAGCTATAAAGATGATAAACATAAAGAATATCATTGCCTTTAAAGAAGCAATGCCAGATGTAAGCCAGCTTATTAAAGTTCAAATAGGCATGAAAAGAAAGGTCGATGTCCTGACATGTGATGCACCCCCTTATTCAATTATTCTACCAAACCTTGCTTTGGGTGGCTCCGGAACTACCAGTATTACCGGTAATCTAATTCCAGAAGAATTTGCTCACCTATCTAGACCCTGGGAAAAATATGAAGATATGCTGAATTCACGCAATTTAGTATTTAAATATTTTCCATTAATGGAAATCTGCTATTCTGTTACAAATCCAGTAGTGATAAAAGCAGGATTAAACTTACTAGGACTACCCGGAGGAAATCCCAGATTACCTTTGCGTCCACTAGAAGGTGAAAAATTGACACAACTAAGAAATATAATGGAAGCTCTTGGGGTAATAAAAAAGTATAAAGTTTAGGTTATTTGATGCACTATAAGTTATTATAGTATAATATACCTTAAAATTTATTAATTTAAATGGATGTACTGATCATTGACTATAATATTTTATTATTTGCTGTTTTAAATTAGAAAGGAGTTTTAAAATGGTTGATTTCAAGTATAAATTCCAAATGTATCGCCATCTGCAACAAAATATTCCCAATATTTACGCTGAAGCTAGAAAGGCTGCTGATGATATCGGTATTCCTAAGGAGATAAGAGGAAAATTTGGTCTTACCGGTGCCATTTCCGGGTGTCATGGCCTACCATTTAAAGAGGTTAGAGAAGCTGAGGCCTATTATGGAGAAAAGATTATCCCTAACAATATTTTTGATGAAGAGATAAGAGAGATAGTAAAAGATGTTTATGGTGATGAATACGATGGTGTTGCAACAAATACCTGTGAAGGAGCCTTATGGATAGCCTTTGATGTTCTTGCCACACCACCAATGCAGGGAAGAGGAGATAATTATCGTTCAAGATATTTAATTCCTTATGAAAAACACCTCCATCACCATGGAGGATATGGCCGCCCATTCCCAGGAAAGTATAAAGATATTTTTGCTGATCGGGGGACGACTGCAGGAGAACTAGGTTTTTATGGAAAGAGACAGAACAACCTTGATTGTGTAATTGTTCCCTTAAAAGGAGGCAATTACGATTGTCATGGTATTAAATATCATCCATGTGTTCAACTGACAAATGTTGATGTTGAAGGTTCAGCGGATATACTTGCAAAGACTTCTGAACGTCATGCCTCCTATTTAACAGCTTTCTCCTCCCTTGGTTATGATACTCCTGGTTACGGTTATGGTGTAAAAGATGAAGATGGAACACCATTATTACAGAAAAAAATTGCACATCTTGCTCAAGAATACAATGTACCCTATATTGTTGATAATGCCTGGGGTGCTCCTTTTGTTGGAGTCGATATAAGAAAGAATAAAGCTGATCTAATGTGTTACAGCATGGATAAGGCATCATCTTCTGTAACTGCAGGTTTAATAATAGGTAAAGAAGATGTAATGATAGATATCAGAAGAGCATTGGGTGTTCATGGTGATAGGTGGGGTACAGGTGCCTCACACGGAAAAGCAGCTTATGTTACCATTGATCCGGGTAAAGAAGCCCTTGTTGGTGTAATAGCATCACTAAAGGTATTAAGAGATCACCCAGAACGCCTAAAAGACCCGGTTGATCAACTCTATAAAATTACCTTAGAAGAATTTGCCAAAATCAATGAGAAGATTAGAGATGATTTCCTTATTTCCAAATCATATAATTCCGGAGCAGTAGAGATCAATTATGAAAAGAGCTGGGAAGACAAGAAAATAGGTATACCAATTTTCTCCATAGAAGACATGTATTCTGGAACGAATATTTTCCAGTCTGGAACCTCTCAAATGGGAATTATTCCTACTATCGCCTATGATGGCAATATCTTTGTATCACCAGGATTAGGAACCACAGATAATGATGGTAACTTAATTGAAGAGAGAGCCCGCTGGACTATTCAGGGGCTTGTGAGATTAATAGAAATTACCTGTAAATATGCGGGGATTTTGTAAAATATTAATACTTTTTGCCAGTTCTAAAAAAATATAAATAAATGTAAAATATAAATAAAGAGAGGGTGATGGTTAATAGATCAACAAATAACTTATTAATTGCTAATTAAAAAATAGTTTCAAATAATTATCAAATAATTATAGAATAAGAGGTATTAAAAATGAGTAAAAAAAGTTCCATGAAGATAATGTTAATGATAAGTATCATATTTTTTGCATTAATTATATTCAGTGCTCCTTTACTTGCAAAGGTTAATATTAAAATAGCGATGGATGATCCGCTTGATTACAACGATGCTTTAGGTGCAGGAATGATGAAATTTAAAGATCTCGTTGAAAGTAGATCTAATGGAGAGATAACCGTTCAATTATTTCCAAATAGCCAGCTAGGCACAACCGTAGAAATGCTTGATCAGGCTAAGCGTGGTACTGTTCAAATGATGAGTGGAGCAACTTTGAGCCAATTAGCGAGCATATTCTATCCAGATTTTATGGTATTCGATATCCCCTATTTGTTCAGATCTGAAATGTCTGTGTTCGATATTATAAATCCTCAAAATGAGTTCATGAGGGGATTAATAGAAGATATGGCTGCAAAAACCGGGATGAGAATAGGTTATGAGTATTGTGGAGGATTTAGACAAACAACAAACAGTGTGCGAGAAATCAAAGAACCACAAGATTTTAAAAATCTAAAAATTAGAACAATGGAAGTAGAAGCACATAAAGAGATGATGAAAGCCTTAGGTGCATCTCCAACACCGATTGCATATCAGGAACTATACAGTGCCATGCAAACTGGAGTAGTCGATGGACAGGAAAACCCAATAAAAAATATCTGGGTTAAATCGATGTTTGAAGTTCAGGACTACTTAACAATGGATAGTCATATTGCGCATATCTGCGGTGTCGTAATGAATGAAAAGTTTTATCAGAGCCTATCTGAAGAACATAAAAGTATAATCGATGAAGCCATGCAACAATGCTTTATACTCTCTACCGGTGTTGCCCAAAAATTGAACTTAGAAATGTTAGATGTTTTAAAGGAAAAGGGCATGAAAGTTACCTATCTAACAGATGAACAACACAATTTGTTTAAAGAAGCTACCCAACCGGCAGTCTTAGAATTTATTAGGAAGGGAGTCGATAATGAAAGTGTTATTGACGAGCTTTATAG
This sequence comes from Atribacterota bacterium, assembly GCA_040774925.1. Classification (GTDB taxonomy): domain Bacteria; phylum Atribacterota; class Phoenicimicrobiia; order Phoenicimicrobiales; family Stramentimicrobiaceae; genus Stramentimicrobium. Next base: position 5,181 of record JAXGTM010000044.1, read on the forward strand.
GCAGATTGAAATAGTAGAGAAAAAATACGGTTATTAATGATTAATAATTAATTGATTAATACTAACCTAAGCTTTAAACAATCCATTATGTTAGAAAAATAAAATATAAAGGGAAGAAATTATTGTTGTAAAATAATAATTTCTTCCAAAAGATATTTTTTAAAAATTTTGAAATAAACAATTAATCTCTGCATTATCTAATGATTTTAGGTGGACGATGTGTTTTTTAAAAACTTATCAAAGATAAATTTTTTTGTTAGTAGTATTTTTTTAACCATTTCTATTATTGCTATCTTAATCGAAATATTTACCAGATATTTTTTACATTTTAGTTTCGCTGGAAACGAGGAACTAGCAAGGTTAATGACAATCTATACAATGATGATTGGAGGAGCATTAGCTTTAGACTTGGATGAGCATCCGAATATTGATATTTTTCGTTATATGGTAATTAAAAAAGGTGGCAGATTAGATTTATTTATTAATATACTTAGCTATTTATTGTTAATCCCATTTTTTATATATTTCTTAATTCAAGGGTATTCAATATTAATCAATGAAGGAAAGCTATTAACACCTTGTTTAAGAATATACTGGTATTATGGGTATTTTGCAATTATACTCGGAAGTGTTTTAATGGGATTGTATAGTATAAAAAAACTTTTTATTTCCATAAAAGATTTTGTGTATTTAAGTAAAAAGTAACAGAATAGTTTTTCAAAAATACTATAACACGTTAATTTGATAATGATTTGAAAATAGTTATAGAGTTATGAATAATTAACTATAGTCTTAAATATAATTTTAACCTGAAAAAGTCTGACAGATTATTAAATATATTAATCAAATTAAAAAAATATTTTGAATTATAAAATTAGATAAGTATAAGCTATTAATTTAGAGGTAAAAGAAATAATTATGGAAAAGATATTTGTAACGTCGAAAAACTATGGAAAATTTTTCAATGATAATAATAAAACAATTCAAAGCTACTTAGACACTGATAATATTTGTATTGATTATTATAAGGGTGATAATCCTATAAAAGAAGAAGAATTAATTCGAGAAGCTAAAGATGCTATTGCTATAATAAATTATTCAAATATGGATGAAATTACTACAAAAGCTATAGAATCTCTGCCAAAGTTAAAAATAATTGCCAGACACGGTATCGGGTATGATCATATAGATATTAAAACAGCTGAAAACAGAGGAGTATTTGTTACCAACACTAGCGAGGGGGCTGATGAAGAGATTGCCGTGTCTGACATGGCAATAGCAATGGTATTGTGCTTAGCAAGAAATATAGTTGATTTTTCTAATAATACAAAAAAGGGTAAATGGGAAAGGTTTCCCTGTAAGGATATTTTTAATGCAACTCTGGGTATTATTGGAATGGGTAAAATAGGAAAAATGACTGCTGTAAAAGGGAATTGCCTTGGTATGAAAGTTATTGCACATGATCCCAAAAAAGATGAATTTTTTTCCAAAGAACACAACATAGATTATGTATCTCTGGATGAATTGCTAAAAAAATCAGATTTTGTGGTTATACACTGTATTTTATGTGATAACACACATAAGCTGATTGATTTAGAAAGAATGAAAAAAATGAAGAGAAGTTCTTTTTTAATAAATTGTGCTAGAGGACAAATTGTTGATGAAAAGGATCTCTATTTTGCTTTAAAAGAGAAAATTATTTCTGGAGCAGCTATAGATGTTTTTGAAAAAGAACCACCTATAAATAATCCGTTATTAGAATTAGACAATATTATAGTAACCCCTCATGTTGCAGCATATACTGAAAAAACAATTAGAGAAATGGATCTCCTTGTTTTACAAGCATGTATTGATGTAATTGAAGGGAAAAGGCCGAGAAATATCGTAAATAATTTATAAAACTAATATTAATTTTTATGTAATTTACAATGAATATAATTCATAAGTGAAAGGCATAGGGAGGGCATAATGTCTATTAGCATGACTGTTGCAATAGCAGCATTTATCGTGTTATTGTTGATTGGTTTTCCTATAGTTTTTGGTATCGGTTTAGTTTCCGTATTATACCTGATACTATCAGGAAATATAGATTTTCTATATATCATTCCTTATAAAGTGTACCATGGTATGAATTCATTTGTAATTATGGCTATTCCCCTTTTTATAATGGTTGGCGAACTCATGAATAGAGGAAGAATTTTGGATAGTCTTATGGAATTAGCTAATGTATTGGTTGGTCGTTTTGAAGGAGGTTTAGCCTATGTAAATGTATTAGCAAGTACTTTTTTTGCGGGGATATCCGGTTCTGGATTGGCAGACATGACTGGACTTGGTTCAATTGAAATACCGATGATGGAGAAAAATGGTTATGATACAAAATTTGCAGCAGCAGTTACCGCTGCATCGGGAATACAGGGTCCCCTTATTCCACCCTCAATAGATCTGGTAATCGCAGCGGCAGTAACTCAAACCAGTGTTGGGGCTAACCTTTTAGGAGGAGCAATTCCTGGATTATTAGTTGGATTGGGCTGCTGTTTGGTTGTCTTTGTTGTAACTAAAAGGAGAAAATATCCAACACATAAAACCAAATATACTTTTTCACAAATTGTTATGATAGTAAAAGATTCTGCTCTGGCAATGTTTACTCCAATTATTCTTTTAGGTGGATTAGTTTTTGGTATTTTTACACCTACCGAGGCAGCTGCTGTGGCAGTTCTGTATTGTCTTTTAATAGGTTTATTTATATTTAAAACACTTAACCTAGAAGAAATAAAAATCGTATTAAAGAATACAATTATAAATAGTTGTAAAATCTATTTATTGATCGGTTTTGCCAGTGCATTTGCCTGGTTATTGAGTATGGAGGGGTTACCAGAAATACTTTCAAATTGGATTATAAGAGCCAGTTTCGGTAACAAGAATTTAATGCTCATTTATTTAAATTTAATATTATTATTCTGGGGAATGTGGATGACATCCACTTCTGCAATTCTGATTCTTTCGCCAATTTTTTTACCAATATTTATGAAGGTAGGTGTTCATCCCATACATTTTGTAATAATTATGGTAGTTAATTTAATGATTGGCATGTTGACACCACCTTTTGGCCTGGGATTATTTGCAGTTCAGGCTATCAGCAAAGAACCGTTGATAAATATCATAAAAGAAATTATTCCTTTTATAGCTGTAGATATAGCTATTATTTTCATTATTACATTTATTCCTGATCTAGCTCTGTTTTTACCAAGGTTATTTGGTTTTATTTAAATAATTAACTTTTATTAATTTATTTTGAAAGAAAGTTCTAATTCTATATATTTTAAATAGCAAAGAATAGAAGTTGTAATACAATAAAATAATTATAAAGAGATTAAAAGGATAATAATATCGATACAATAAAGAATAAGGGCCAATACTTTACAGGTTATAATACTAAAAGTGGAGGTGAATAAAACACAAAAATCGATCATTTTTATTTAATATTTTTATTTTAAAAAGGAGGAAATGATAATGTCAAAAAAATACTTTTTAAGAACAGCACTCGTAATTTTACTTATAATATTTTCTGCTAGTACTTTCGCTTTAGCTGGAGTATCGCATCAAGAGTTTGATCCGGTAACCTTGACCTGGGTTGCTGGCGGAGTTGGCGGCGGATGGTATATTCAGGCTGGTGGACTTGCTCAATTAATAAATGAGAAAGATCCAAGGATAACTATTAAAGTTGTTCCTGGTGGTGGTTTAGTGAATGCAGCAAGAGTTTCTAAAAGACAGGATGATTTAGGATGGGGAATAACTTTTGTTGATAAAGCCGCTTTTGATGGTGCAGCTCCTTTATATGAAGAAGCTTATCCTGATATTCGTTCAGTCGGAGCAATTTTCGGAATATATAATATCCATTTTGTCGCATCAACTAATCAGGGTATTAGTACCGTTGATGAAATGATGCAAAAAATAAAGGATGGAAAAGGGGTTAAAATCGCTGCTCCAATGAAGGGTACTTCAGAATTGCCAATCCTTGATACCATTCTAGACTTTTATGGCCTTTCTTTAGAGGATATTGAGAAAAAGGGTGGAAAAGTATTCCATGCCGTTTATGCAGATATGGTTACCCTCTATAAAGACCAGCACGTGGATTATGTTTTCACCCATTTATCTACACCTGCTGCAGCAGTAACTGAAATGACAATTAGTAGAGATTCAGTAATACTATCAGCTTCGAATGAATTAATTGATTACTGTCACGAGACCTTAGGGTCAGTCGATAGAGAAAGTGGATTATGCATAATTCCCGCACATACCTACAAAGGACAGGAGAATGATGCCGCGGCAGTGGTAACTGCAGGAGAATTGACAGTTAATAAAGATGTATCAGATGAAGTCGTATATACCATTTTAAAAGTTCTTGACGAAAATATTGAACAAGTTTACCAGATTGATGCTACTAATAAATATTTTGTTCCTGAGGATGGATGGAGAAATGTGGCTGTACCTCTACATACGGGTGCAGAAAAATATTACAAAGATGCAGGATATATGGATTAAAACACTGAAATATAGTTTTAGTGTATAGCATTATCCAATTATAATACATGACCTTTATTTAAAATAATAAAGGTCATGTATTATATAATATTATTACTTATTTTAGAAAGAGGTCAGTAGATATGAGAGAATTTAAAGGATGGAAGAATTGGCTTATTGGAGGGTGGCTGGCTGCTATATCAGTTTTTCAGCTTTATACCGCTTTTTTTGGAATTATGCAGCCCCGTTTTCAAAGAGGAATACATTTACTCTTTCTTATGCCTATTGCCTTTATCTTGTTCCCGGCAACATCCAAATCTCCCAAAGATAGAATAACTTTTTTTGATGGGCTGTTTGCTTTTTTATCCCTTTTACCACCACTTTTTTTATTACTTTCTGATCAAAGATTAACCTATCGATTGTCTTTTATTGACCCGGTTTCAACTGTTGAATTATTTTTAGGAATTATCAATATTATTCTATTATTAGAAGCTATTCGTAGAGCCGTAGTGCCAGCAATGTCAATATTGGTTGCTGCCTTTTTAGGTTATTTATATCTGGCACCTCACCTCACCGGTGTATTTTTTAATAAAGCAATACGATTATCTGAAATAATTGAGATGCAATATTTAATGACAGAAGAAGGCATATACGGTTCGATTACCGGTGTCTCTGCTACTTTTGTAGCACTTTTTGTAATTTTCGGGGCTTTCATGGAAAATACGAGAACTGGTGAATTTTTTACCAATCTTGCCTGTAGATTAGCAGGTACCAGTCCAGGAGGTCCTGCTAAAATAGCGGTCATAAGTAGTGGATTATTTGGTTCTATTAGTGGAAGTGCTGCTGCCAATGTCTATGCAACAGGTACCTTCTCTATACCTTTAATGAAAAAGATGGGGTACAAAAAACAATTTGCGGGAGCAGTTGAGGCAGCTGCATCTACTGGTGGTGAAATCATGCCACCGGTAATGGGTGCTGGCGCTTTTGTCATGGCTGAAATAACGGGCATTCCTTATGTGAAGATAATGTTAGCAGCAGCAATGGGAGCTATTCTCTATTTTTTAAGTATTGGAATGAGGGTACACTTTATCGCTGTTCGTGACAACCTGAAAGGTTTAAGTAAAGATGAGGTTCTTCCTATAAAAGATCTGATAAAAAATCTCTATTTATTAATTCCTCTGGTAGGGTTGGTTTATATGCTTTTAGTTGGTTTTTCGCCTTTTATGGCTGCAACAGTTGCTATAGTATCATCTTTTGTTATAAGTTTTTTTAATAAAAATACTATGATGACTCCAGCTAAACTATGGAATACACTTCAAACAGCTGGAAAAAATATGATAATGATTGCACTGGCATGCGCAGGGGCTGGAATGGTAGTTTCTATTATCACACATACGGGCTTAGGTTTGGGAATTGCATCGGTTATTATTAGCTGGTCAAAAGGATTGTTACTACCTGCCTTGATATTGATTATGATTACATCACTTATTCTTGGTATGGGTTTACCAACTACTCCCGCATATATAATTGCCATAACTATTGGAGGGCCTGCATTGGCTGTCATGAAATGTGATTTGTTGGCATCGCATTTGTTTGTATTTTATTTTGCGATTCTATCCAGCATTACTCCACCTGTATGTATTGCTGCATATTGTGGGGCAGCTATTGCTGGGGCTCAGCCTTTGAAAACTGGTTGGGAAGCTACTAAATTAGCCATTGTAGGATTTCTAGTTCCTTTTGTCTTTATATATAATCAGGCGCTTTTAATGCAAGGAACATTGATTGAAATAATTACTGTTTTTATCTTGTTGCTTGTATCAACCTATTTCTTAGCAGCAAGTTTATCAGGCTTCTTTATAAAGAAGATAAATCTCTGGCAGCGCACTATACTATTTTTAGTTGGACTTTTTCTATTTTTCATAAATACTGTGTATACAATTTATGATAGTGTTCTAGCGGGAATATTATTACTTGCTGGTCTGTTATACATGTTCTGGAAGCATTTGAATTCGAAGAGAGAGACTGAATAAATCAATATTACGCTTAAAGTAAAATAGAGAATAAAAAACAATGTATATAGATTTATTCGGAGGCAAAACCGTAGTTACTATAAAGGAACAATTAAATTGTATATCAGTTTACTACGAATGCTCAGGGTTTTGCATTAAATCTGCTACATCCTGGAATACCTTTTATAACCTTTTCAAAAAGTATTAGAATTGGTATTTTCGTAATACATTAAATACTAAAGTGCATGTAGCTGGCAATAGGCGTGATAATATTTAAATAATTATTAAGAAAATGTATTATTAAAGTTATTTTAAATATATTATTGATGTACTGGTAATAAGGTCTAACTAGAAGACTTAAAACCGGAATTGCGAATATAATAATAATTTTAAAAATCAGCTTCTTTCTCAATGAAATAGTATACAAATGTAAAATTGGTAATATGCCTGATCTATTTCAGATAAATAGAAGAATTAACCCAGGGGTTCTGTGCATAAACTCATGGCAGCAAGGTCAATAACAATAGTGACGAAAATTTTTTGAGATAAAATAGACATTAGTTAAGAGGATTTGAACTTATATGATTGATATAAAATCAGATGTTGTTATTATTGGCGGTGGAGTAATTGGAACCTCAATTTTTTACCATTTAGCAAAAAACAATGTTGATGTAACCCTGCTTGAAAGAGGCACTCTGGCGAGTGGCGCCTCCGGGGCTTGTGAGGGAACTATCTTTCTACAAACTAAGAAACCAGGGATACATCTTCAAATAGCTATACAAAGTGCTAAGATGTTTAAATATTTGGAAGAGGAATTGGACTACGACATTGAATACATTTCTAAAGGAGCAATGGTAGTAATACCTGATGAGATTCAATTTGAAACAATGAAACTATTTGTGCAGGACCAATGTAACAATGGCTTAAATGTTGAGCTATTAGATAAGAAAGACGCAAGAGAAAGAGAACCTGCTCTGGCTGAAACAATTGAAGGAGCAACATATTGCCCCGATGATGGACAGGTAAATCCAATTAAACTCACCTATGCGTTTGCGGAAGCAGGAAAGAGATATAAAAGAGCAAGAATTCTAAATAATGTAAATGTTGAAGGAATAAGTCTTGAAGAAAATAAAGTTAGAGGAGTAATTACAAATAAAGGATTTATTAGTACCAGCATAATAATTAATGCTGCTGGAGCATATGCACCAATAATTGGTGAGATGGTTGGTCTAAACATCCCTATTATACCTCGAAGAGGGCAAGTTTTAGTCTCAGAAGAAGCTTATGGTGTTGTTAATGGTATTATAGGAACTTCAGATTATATTGCTTGCAAATATAATCCTGAAATTAAAAATGTAAATAGCAGTGCGGGTTTAATTGTAGAACCTACTGCCAGTAAAAACTACTTAATGGGTGCTACCAGAGAGTTTGTAGGATATAATCCTCGTGTTACATATGAAGGAATAAGAAGTATTTCCGGAAGTATAGTTTCCTTAATACCTGCTTTTAAAAATATTTCTATCATTAGAAGTTTTGCCGGGCTTAGGCCATATACGGAAGATGGCTTACCCATTCTTGGTTGTGTAGAGGGTATAGAAGGTTTCATAATGGCTGCAGGACATGAAGGTGACGGCATAGCACTTTCTCCTATTACCGGTAAATTAATTTCAGAGTTAATCATTAGCGGTTCAAGCAGTATGTCTTTAGAACCTTTTAGATTATCAAGATTTAAAGAAATTTAAATTTTTACAATAAATGTATATTACAATCAATTGAAATATTGAATATATTGAAATTAGGACAGGTGTATAGCTATAAAAATATTAGTCTTCACATTAGTAACTTGTTAGGATTAAGATAAGAGCATACATAAATAAATAAAGGAGTGATTAAATTGCAAAAACATAGAGTATTAATAGTTGGATTTGGACATGTTGGAAGAGGAGCACTGGAGGCTGTAGTAGAAAGTCCGGATATGGAAGTTGCCGGTATTGTTGAATTACCACATGTTTTAGAGAAGATTAAAAATGAGGTAGGAAATATTCCTCTAGTTGATAATGATATTACAGGATTAGGAAAGATAGAT
>JAXGTM010000045.1:0-13794 GCA_040774925.1 Atribacterota bacterium
ACCTTTGGTTTTGATTACTATATCGAACTAAGTACTAAACCAGAAAAAGCTATGGGTACAGATGAGGTGTGGGAAAAAGCAACAAATAATCTCAAAAATGCTTTAGATGAGAAAGGTTTTACTTATAAGATCAATGAAGGAGATGGTGCCTTTTATGGTCCCAAGATTGATTTTCATTTAAAAGATTGTCTGGGAAGAAGCTGGCAATGTGGTACCATCCAACTGGATTTTTTGATGCCAGAGAAATTTGATCTTTATTATATAAATTCTTTGGGCGAAAAAGAACGGCCAGTTATGCTTCATAGAACGATTATGGGAAGTCTGGAAAGATTTATAGCAATTTTAATCGAACATTTCGCTGGAGCTTTGCCTACATGGATTTCTCCTGTCCAGGTAAAATTATTACCAATTGCTGAACGGCACATTGAATATGGAGAAAGATTAAAGAAGAGACTGTTTGATAGCAATATTAGAGTAGAGCTTGATGAGAATAATGAAAAAATTGGAGCAAAAATTCGAAAAGCTGAAATTCAGAAGATCCCTTACATGCTGATTTTTGGAGATCAAGAGATTACAGATGAAAAAATTAACGTAAGAAAAAGAGGAAAGGGAGATTTAGGTGAATTTTCAATCGAACAGTTTGCTAATCAGATAAGTGCTGAGATTTGTGAAAAATCTTTATTGTAAACATTATTAAATGCATTGCGAATAATATGAATAAATAATTTTAGATTACATAATAAGAATAGAGATATATTTCTGACTAAAAACCATTTATCTTAATATATTATGGTCTATGTTGACTAAAAAAAAACAATATGCTATATTCATTTAACGAGATTTTAAAATATAATATATACAAATTTGCGTAATGTATATCAGGAATGAATCACAAAAAGGAGGAATGTGAAATAAAGTCAAAATCTACTTTTCGGGTTAATCATGAAATTAAATCTCCAAAAGTCCGTTTGATTGATCATGATGGTAAACAACTTGGACTTGTTGATAGAGATGTTGCATTGGAGGAGGCTCAAAAAAACAATCTTGATTTAGTGGAAGTTTCACCAGAGGCAAACCCACCTGTGTGTCGAATTATGGACTATGGTAAATATCGTTATACAATCGAAAAAAGAGTAAAATCAGGTAAGAAGAAACAAAAAGCAACAGCACTAAAAGAGATTAAGATCCGTCCAAATATCGGAGAACATGATTATGGTTTTAAAATTAGGCAGATAAATAAATTTTTATCAGATGGTAACCGTGTTAAAGTAACCGTTGTTTTTCGAGGTAGAGAAATGAAATTTATTGATTCTGGCAAAGAGATTCTAGAGCGTGTAATGGCTGAAACTAATGAGTATTCTAAAGTAGAAAGAAAACCAAAACTGGAAGGAAGGAATATGACTTTAATTCTCATTTCCAATAAAACAACTTGATATTTTATATTAGAAAAAGGATAGTCAAGGGAAAGTTCTTTTGACATTTCAGATGGAGGAATAATTATTATGCCGAAAATGAAAACACATCGCGGGGCGGCAAAACGATTTAAAATAACTAAATCGGGGAAGATTAAGCGTTCAAAAGCCTATAAATCGCATATACTTACTAAAAAATCTTCAAAAAGAAAAAGACAGCTTGCGAAGCTGACATTAATAGATAAGAGCGATAGCAAAAAAATTAAACGTCTTTTACCTTACTTATAAAATCTTCCAAGCATTTTGATAAATGAATTAATAGAACAAATGAGGAGAAATAGTAATGCCAAGAGTAAAGCACAGTGTTGCTTCCAGGAATAGAACAAAGAAAATACTTAAAGCAGCTAAAGGATATCGAGGAGGCAAAAGTAAACTTTTGCGTACAGCTAAAGATGCTGTAAGAAAATCTTTATCTTATGCTTATCGGGATAGAAGAGCTAAGAAAAGAGATTTTCGACGACTTTGGATTACCCGTATAGGTATTGCTGCCAAATTAGAAGGTTATTCATATAGCCAATTAATAGACGGTTTGAAAAGAGCCAATATAGCATTGAATAGAAAAATGTTAGCTGAAATGGCGGTTAACCATAATGATGGCTTTTCAGAATTAGTTAAATTGGCAATGGCAGAGAAAAAATAAATACATTCAACGACCAAGTTGTTTCATGAAAGATATCAACTTTAAAGTCTTTAATTGATTTTATAAAAATATGGAAAAATATTAAAAGATAGTAAATATAACAGGCTTCCATAAGTCTGATTATATTGAATTTCACTTTTAAAAATCCGACTGAAAATAGAGAGTAGGTCAGGACGAATTATTTCGTTATAGATAATGAGTTTGGACTAAAAGCATTTTTTTCTAGAATGGATTTGTTTAGTCAAAAAGGGTGGTAACGCGGAGAAGTTTATAATTTTCGTCCCTTTAATGGAGGAAATTATAAACTTCTTTTTTTATAATAAAGTAAGGAGGAATTCCTTGTGGATAAAGAGATTAAAAATGTAATTACTGATTTTTTAGATGAACAAGAAACAGCTGACAGTATCAGAATAGTTGAAAAAGAAATTAAAGAATTAATTGCTCGATTTAAAAAAAGAATAGTTGCTATAAAAAATAAGGAAGAATTGCAAAATATTAGAAATGAATATATTGGGCGTAAAGGCCAGGTAACTCAATTATTAAAAAGTATATCGTCATTACCTACTGAGGATAAACCCAGGATTGGTGGTTTGCTGAATAAGATTAAACAGGATTTACAAAAGGCAATTGCTGAAAAAGAACAAGAATATCAAAAATCTAAACAGCTTGAAGTTGAATGTACAGACATTTCAATACCTGGAAGAAATTTCAAAATTGGAACAATCCATCCTATTAGATTAGTATTAGATGCTGCAGAAGAGATTTTTTTAGGAATGGGTTTCAGTGTTGTTGATGGACCGGATATCGAATTAGATTATTACAATTTTGAAGCATTAAATATACCTAAAAATCATCCTGCAAGGGATGATCAGGATTCTTTTTACATTACTTCAGATATACTTTTAAGAACACAAACATCACCAATGCAGGTAAGAGTTATGGAAAATCAGTCTCCTCCGGTAAGAATTATTTCCGCTGGAAAATGTTACCGAAGAGATTCTATTGACAATACACATACACCTATGTTCCATCAAATCGAAGGATTGGCAGTGGATGTGGATATTTCAATGGCTGATTTAAAAGGAGTAATTAATGAATTTTGTAAGCAAATATTTGGCAAAGATAGAATAATTCGTTTTAGACCAGGATATTTTCCTTTTGTAGAACCTGGGGCTGAAGTTGATGTATCATGCGGATTGTGCAAAGGTAAAGGTTGCCAATCCTGTGGCTATAGTGGTTGGCTGGAAATTATGGGTTCCGGTATGGTTCATCCGCGGGTTTTGGAGATGGCTGGCTATAATCCTGAAAAATATACCGGATTTGCATTTGGAATGGGAGCAGAAAGAATAGCAATGTTAAAATATGGTATTAACGATATCAGATTGTTTTTTGATAATGATTTAAGGTTTTTAAGGCAATTCAAATAGATGATTAATTGATAGGAGGATGAGTGGATTATGCAGGTATCATATAATTTATTAAAAGAATATGTAGAAATTGATTTATCACCGGATGAGTTAGCTAAAAAGCTTTCCATGAATGGTATTGTAGCGGAACGCATTAGTCCCATTTTTAGAGATATTAATGGTGTTTTTGTAGGAAAGATTACTAAAATACAGCCCGGAAATAAAGATAATAACCTATCAATTTGTAAAGTCGATATAAAAAGTAGAGAATTGGATATCGTGTGTGGTGCCAGAAATATTAAAAATGGTGACCATGTTCCAGTTGTGATAGAAGGGGGTTATCTGCCAGAATTAGGTAGAATTGACGGAAAAACTATTCAGGGTGTATATTCTCAAGGAATGATCTGCTCCGCATCAGAACTTGGCCTGGAAAAAAGCAAATCACCGGGAATACTAATTTTTGATGAAAATACCCCTATAGGTGAAAGTATTGAAAATATAAGAGGAATTGGGGATGATGTAATATTCGATTTCGAAATATTTTCAAATCGTCCAGATTTGATGAGCATAATTGGCATAGCACGCGAAATAGCTGCATTATCTGGGAAGCCTCTGTATTTACCTGAAATAGTGACTGAAGAAAGTAAAGAATTAATAGCTGATTTAATCTCCGTAGAAGTTAAAGATGAAGAATTATGTCCACGTTATTCTGGCAGAGTAATTAAAGGAATAACCGTTGATGAATCTCCATTCTGGTTAAGATGGAAATTGTTATTACTTGGAATCAGGCCAATCAGTAATATAGTAGATATTACCAATTATATTATGATGGAAACCGGACAACCGCTTCATGCCTTTGACCTTAACTATATTAATGGTAAAAAGATAATCGTTCGAAGAGCAAAAGATGGAGAAAGATTTACTACCCTGGATAGTGTAGAAAGGATACTCACCCAGGATAACCTGGTTATTGCTGATACAGAAAGAGCTATTGCTTTGGCTGGAGTGATGGGTGGAGCGAATTCTGAAATCATTACAAGTACTGAAGATATATTCTTAGAGTCTGCTTATTTTGAACCGGTTAATAATAGAAAAACAAGTAGTTATTTTAATATGAGAACAGACGCTTCTAACCGTTTTGAAAAAGGAGTCGACCCCTTCGGTCAGGTATTTGCTTTAAATAGGGCAGCCAATCTTGTGTTGAAACTTACTCACGGAAAGCTTGCTGGTGGTGTTATTGATCAGCATAGTAAAACATTAAAAAGACCTGAAGCGATAAATTTAGAAATATCCAAAATAAATAGAGTTTTGGGTACAAAGATAAGCTCAAATGATGAAGGAATTAGAGAAAGAGCTATAGATATATTGACTAAATTAGAATTTAAAATTGAATCAGATGAAGACAAAAATAAAAATAATTTATTAAAGATTACGCCTCCATCATTTCGTGTGGATATAAAAGGAGATGTGGATGTTATTGAAGAAATTGCAAGATTATACGGCTATGAAAATATCTCCTTAAGTTTATTCAAATCAACATTAGTTCAGCAGGGTAAAAGCGATATTCAAAAAAAGGAAGATAGGATTAGAAATGTTCTTGTAAGTAATGGGATGCACCAAATTATTAGTTATAGTATGATTTCCCCAAAAAGTTTTGATTGGTTAAAATTATCATCTTTGCCCAATCATTATTTATGTAAAGCCATAAAATTAGCCAATCCTCTAATCCAGGATCATTCTATTATGAGAACTACTTTAATCCCGGGTTTATTGAAAGCTGTCCAATGGAATGTAAATCATAGTATTGATAAAATTAAATTATTTGAAATAGGTAAAGTATATTTCCCACACGATAAACCTGAAAGAAACCTGCTTCCTGTTGAAAAAATCATGATAACTGGAGGAATTTCTAAAATTGGAAGAGGTGACATCTGGGAAAAAAACGAAAATTGGGATATTTTCTATCTGAAAGGGATTTTGGAATCAATTTTTGATGTATTTAAAATTGATGATATTGAATATATTCCAGGAGATTGCCCCTTTTTTAAACCCCAAAACAATGGTTTAATAAAGAGCAGAGGTAATAGATTAGGGATATTTGGTGAGATCCATTCAGACATAACTGATTATTTGGGAATTCCTGGAAGAGTATTTTTATTTGAAGTTGATTTTGAAGAAATATATTCTTTAGTAAATTCGCAGATCTACTTTAAATCTTTACCGAAATATCCTCATATTCAAAGGGATTTAGCAATTGTAGTTCCTGAGGAAATATCCTTTGAGCAAATTAAAAAAGAAGTCTTAGAAATAGATAAAGATATCATAAAAAGAATTGAATTATTCGACATATTTAGAGGAGAGCAGGTAAAACAAGGATATAAAAGTATTGCTTTCTCAATATATTTTCAATCAGATGATAGAACTCTGACTGATATTGAAGTCGACAAAATAATGAAAAATGTTACAATGAGATTAAGTAAGCTTTTTAAAGCTGATTTAAGACTATAATAAGCTAGTATAATACTTGGTAACAGGGGGACTAGTAAGTCATTATTAACTGGATTGATCTGGTAATTATTGTAATTATTTTGTTCAATATACTTCTTGGTCTAAAAAGAGGCGTTATTGCTGAATTATTAACCTTATTGGGATTAATTTCAGCAATTTTTGTTTCTATATTCTGGTATCACGAATTGGGGACATTTTTAGTGAGGCTATTTAAATGGAATGAAACTATATCAAATATAGTAAGTTTCATTATAATATTTCTTCTGGTAATCTTCCTATTTAGAATTCTTGAAACCCTACTGAATAGAATAGTGGCATTACTGTTATTAAATTGGATGAACAACTTGGGTGGTGCTTTATTTGGATTTATCAGGGGTGTTATCATAGTCAGCTTACTCTTATTTATAGTCGGTTTTATTCCATTACCTCTAGATATAAAAATACAGCTTAGTGATTCTATTTTAGCCAGGTATTTATTGGATGGGCTAAATACTACTTATAATTCTATGAGAGAATGGCTACCTGAACATTTTCAATTTGAAAATGCTTTTCTAAAGGGAAATTGGTTTAAAAATATTAACGACCAAAACATCCAGTGAAAAATATTCATACTTATTAAAACTAATTTTGTGATTGTAGTAAAACATTTGAACTGGTTGAGAATATTTATTTATAATAGAACATTATTAAGAAAAAAATATTGAAAATAAAGACATTTTTTTTAAAAAACACAAATGGATAAACATCTCTTAGAAGTTTTAGATTTTTACAAAATAAAAGAATTTATTGACAAAGAACTCTATACTTTTTCAGGAAAACAGCTATTAAAAAACCTTGAACCATCTTCAGAATTGAGCCTGGTAGATCAATGGCAAAGAGAAACAACAGAAATGAAAAATATTCTTGAAGGGATTGAGGGTGGGTTTTTATTCACACCTATGGAAAATGATATAGTGGAAGATATAAAGCTTGCTCAAATCCATGATAATGTTCTTAGTGCCAGTACCCTTTTATATATAGTCAGGATATTAGAATGTTCCCACCGTGCAAAAGACTTTTTTGAAAGACTCCCCGAAAATGAATTTCCTTTAATTAGAGAAAAAATTTCTGAGATTAAATATTTCCGTATGTTGGAAAAATCGATTAAAAATTGTATAGACGATGAAGCGGAAATAGTTGATAATGCAAGCCCATTACTTAAAAAGATCAGACAGGGGATAAGAAGTACAGAAAAAAGAATAAGGGATCAGCTGGGAAGCATTCTCAAAAATCCCCAATATCGTACTTTTGTTCAGGACGATATCATTACAATTCGGCAGGGAAGATATGTTATCCCCATTAAACAACAAGAAAGAAGTAAATTTCCTGGCATTGTACATGATAAATCTGAAAGTGGTCTAACAGCATTTATTGAACCACTTGCAATAGTAGAGTTAAACAATGAATTAAGAGGATTTTTTCAGGAAGAAAAAAAAGAAGAATATAAAATATTGCAAATGCTGACAGCCATTGTAGGGGCTAATGGCAATGATATTTTATTAAATTATGAATATTTGGGTCAACTGGATCTGTTAAATGCAAAAGCAAAAATAAGTATTAATATGAAGGCTATTCAGCCAAGATTGAGTACAAATGGTATAATACGACTCTTTCAGGCAAGGCATCCGCTTTTAAAGGACAATGCAGTACCTATAGACATTGAATTAGGGGAAGACTTTGATTGTCTGATAATAACAGGTCCCAATACCGGAGGGAAAACTGTAACTCTTAAAACAGTGGGATTATTAAATTTGATGGCACAAGCAGGGTTTCATATACCTGCCGCAGCAGATAGTGAAATATTTGTTTTCCAAAAAATATTTGCTGATATTGGAGATGAACAAAGCATTGAACAAAATCTGAGCACTTTTTCAGCTCATATGAAAAACATTATATCAATCCTGTCTGAAGCTGATAGATATACACTTGTGTTGATAGATGAATTAGGTTCAGGAACTGACCCTTCTGAAGGATCTGCATTAGGAATGGCTATTATAGATTTCTTAAGGAGGAAAGGCACTAAAATACTGGGTACAACTCATCATGATAGTCTGAAGGCATATGCCTATCTTACAGAGGGGGTAATGAATGCCAGGATGGATTTTAATGAAAAAACATTACAACCTACTTATAAAGTTTTAATTGGGCTTCCAGGTAAAAGCTGCGCTTTTTCGATTGCCAAGAGTTTAGGATTACCCGAAACGATTTTAAAAGATGCTGAAGCATATTTAGAAAGAGAAAAAATTGATTTTGAAAATTTAATCAATCGAATAGAAAAAGATAGAGTGCAGATTGCTGAAAAGCTAAAGACTATTAGCCATAAGGAATATATCATTAATAATCTTAAAATAGAAATAGAAGAAAAAATGAATGCTTTAGAGAAAGAAAGTTACCGGATAAAACAAGAAGCATACCAGGAAGCAGAAAGAATAGTAGACTCTGCTAAGGAAAGAACAAAAAAGATAATTAATAATATAAAGAAAAAAAGATATGATAATGAAAATCCAATAGAAGAAATAGATTCACTTGATAATATAAAAGAAGAGATAAAAATACAAGTAAAAAAATATGATTTAACAAAGGAGAGAATTGGTCATTTTCAAGAGGGAGATAATATAATTCTGAAAAGTATGCAAAAAGAAGGGGTTATACTGGAAAAAAATGAAAAAAGGCAACAATATTTAGTTCAGATTGGTAATATAAAACTCAGGGTTTCTAATAAGGACATTTTAAAAAAACCGAAAGCAGAAATAGTATTAAAAGCAAATGAAGAGATGAACACCAGTGAACAAAATCTTCTCATAAAAGAGGACAATGTAACTAAAAAGGCACATTTTAAAAATGAGATAGATATCAGGCATATGAGTACCATTGATGCGAATATCAAATTAGAAAAATATCTTGATGATGCTTTATTATTAAATATATCACCTGTATACATTATTCATGGTAAAGGTAAGGGAATATTGAGAAAAAGTGTTGCACAACTACTCAATAATCTTGAATACGTTAAAAACTACCGTTATGGAGAGGCTTATGAAGGAGGAGATGGAGTTACAGTAGTCTATTTTTAGAAATTAATTAGAATCCCTTTGTTCTAACCTCTTCTTGAGTTCATCTACTAATGATTGAAGAGTTTCTTTCTTGGTCTCCTTTGATTGGATATTATTATCAGGGCCTTCTTTCTTTTTTAATACTTCTATGTCTTCCAATAGAGGAAATTTCTTTTCTGTTGAAATTACAGGAATTTCTTGTATAGTTGTTTTTTGTTCGGTAACATATTCTGGTTTCACTCCTGTTCCTTCATAACACACCTGCGTTGGCTCTGTACCAGGAATAAATGCAACCGAAACACTCTTAGCACAATTGTTACCGGGTAAAAGCCCTGTTTTAGCACATACTGGTATTTCTAAAATATTTAAAGGCCGTGTAAAATCTGATACAGGAGTATCTTTGAGGGCACTAACCATAAAATCTCGCCAAACAGGAGCAGCTACAACACCTCCAGTCAATCGGTTTCCTATTGGTTTTCGATCATCGTTACCTATATAAACTGCACATACCAGGTCAGGGGTAAAACCAACAAACCAGGCATCGGTAAAGTCATTGGTAGTGCCAGTTTTTCCAGCAGAAGGTCTTCCCAGCGCAGCATTTGTGGCAGTACCTCTAATAATAACACCTTCCATTAATTTAATCATTGTATAGCAAACTTCTTTAGAAAAAGCCTGCCTGCTAATAGGTCTGTTTTGCTCCAATATTTTACCATTAAAATCTTCAATTTTAATTATTGCCATTGGTTCATTGTGAATACCCATATTTGCAATAGTGGCATATGCAGATGCCATTTCTAAAGGAGTTACTTCGGAAGTGCCGAGAGCTAATGAGAGATCTGGCCTAAGGTTACTGACGATTCCAGCTTTTTGAGCATCTCTAATAGCATCCCTAACCCCAACCCTCTCTAACAGTTTTACACCAACAACATTTATCGAGTCTTCAAAAGCCTCTCTCAAAGTAACAGGTCCTCTAAAGTCTTCCTCATAGTTCTTTGGTGCCCATCCATTTTCATAAACAACGGGAGAATCGTCAATTATCAGACTAGGAGAAATACCTTTTTCGATAGCTGACAAATAGATAAAAGTTTTAAATGCAGAACCCGGCTGGCGATAAGCTTGAGTTGCCCTATTAAATTCGCTTTCCTCATAGTTTTTACCACCAACCATCGCCTTTATATATCCGGTATCAGGTTCAATAGCAATTAACGCGCCCTCTCTGCCACTTTTTAAGAATGCTTCTTTTGCCTTTCTTTGAATATCAAGGTCGAGCGTGGTATATATTTTTAATCCCCCTCTAAATACCATATTTACACCATATTTTTCTAATAGTATAGTTCTGATATAGCTGGAAAAATGTGGTGCTACCTCAAGAGAATCTTCGTTGTGAGAAAATAAAATTTCTTCTTCCCTGGCGTCCAGATATTCATTTTCAGAAATATATCCTAGATCAAACATTCTTTTTAAAATTACATTTTTTCTTTTTAAAGCTGCTTCCGGATTAATAAATGGAGAATAGAAATAAGGTCTTCGAGGAATGCCAGCTATAAGGGCACTTTCAGCAAGGGTTAGTTCTGAAAGAGGTTTGTCATAATATAAATTAGCTGCGGACACTACACCATACGCTCCATGTCCAAAATAAATAACATTAAGATACATTTCTAAAATTTCATCTTTTGTGAAAGTTCGCTCTATCTGTAAAGCTAATAAAGCATCCTTTATTTTTCTGGACAACGACTCCTCTCTGGTTAAAAAAGTATTAACTGCCAATTGCTGAGTAATTGTACTACCTCCTTGACCCTGAAATATTCTACCGCTTTCTTTTATGTTTTCGAACATAGCTCTAAAAATCCCACGAAAACTAATTCCATGATGGTCATAAAAATTATTATCTTCTATAGCTATAATGGCATTAATAAGATTTGTAGGTATTTCTGAGAGAGTAACAGGAGTTCTGTTTTCCTGAAAAAATTCCGTTATCAATTTTCCATTAATATCATATACTTTACTAGTAACAGGATTTATAAAATTACTACTCTGCACAATTTCTCCCATTTTTTGACTGGAAAGGGATATCAAAAATAGAAATGATAATACAAAAGCTAAAATAAATAAAAAAAGGGTAAGAGAAAATAACTTAGGAATAAAGGGGCTATTTTTTCTTTTTGTTTTTTTTCTTTTTGTTCCCATAAAAATATTGGCCTTGTTAGTATTTTTAATATTGAGTCAATTAATTTTAATTTTGAGATCGTGAAAAATATAAATCTATTAATTTAATATCTATTCTATATAAAATTATACATAAAATATATTAAAGAAAACATCTATTACTTCTTATTTATTGGAAATACTGGTCATAGAGAATGATATTATTAAGATGCTAATAATTTTAGCTAATAAATAGTAGTTTGATTATTTTAAATAATTCAAATCTATATATATTTTAATACAAAATGTCAAATTTATTTAATTATCAGGAAATATGATATAATTAAAAGAGCTTTTTTGCAAATTTAAGGAATTATTAATTGAAAAAACCATATTATTTGATTCGAATTGCGCTGATTGCTGCAATATATACTACCATCAGTATCTTATTTTCACCACTTAGTTATGGTCCAATTCAAATTCGTATTGCCGAATCATTATCAATATTACCCTTTATTGACCATGCAGCAATTGCCGGGTTATTTTTAGGATGTATTTTAACTAATATATGGGGTGGGCTAGGAATAATAGATATTTTTGGAGGTAGCATCTGCACTCTAATTGCAGCAATTTTAACATATAAAATGAAAAAACCCATTTATGCGCCGCTTCCACCAGTATTAATAAATTCATTGGGAGTTGGTTTTTATTTACATCTATTATTTAAACTACCTTTTTTATTTACTCTGATGTATATATTTCTCGGTCAAGTTATATCTTGCTATTTATTTGGCTATCCTCTGTTAATTGTATTGCTAAAAAGAAATATATGGGTACATATTAAAAAATAAACAATAATTTTGTTGTTAGTTAATAGATAAATTCTATTTAATAACAGATAAAAATATCATACTTTTTATGCTCAAATATGAAAAGTTGAGTATTATAATGAATGAACGGTAATCTGTAAAAAACCAAAACTGAATATTTTAATTAAATAATAAAACAGTAGATATTATTATCGATACATTTTTAAAGTTCTTAATAATTAGTTTGTTTAAGGAAGGAGTAGAAGGGATAAAAAATGGAATTATCTGAAGAAATGAAAATTATCAGGAGAGGAACAAAAGAGATTATTTCTGAAGAAGAACTAGAAAAAAAGTTAATTAATTATAAAAAGACAGGAACGCCTTTACGAATTAAACAGGGTTTTGACCCCAGCGCTCCGGATATTCATTTAGGCCATACAGTGGGATTAAGAAAATTAAGACATTTTCAAGACTTAGGTCACGAGGTTTATTTTTTAATAGGAGATTTTACCGGAATGATTGGTGACCCCAGTGGCCGTTCTGTTACTAGAAAACAACTGACTAGAGAGGAAGTTAAGAAAAATGCAGAGACTTATAAAGAGCAGGTTTTCAAGATATTAGATCCAGAGAAAACAATTGTGGAGTTCAATAGTAATTGGTTATCAAAATTAACATTTGTTGATGTTATTAAATTGTGTTCGAAATACACTGTTGCACGTATGCTAGAAAGAGACGATTTTGCCAATCGTTTCCAAGAACAGAAACCAATCAGCATTCATGAATTCCTATATCCTCTTATGCAAGCTTATGATTCCATTGCGTTAAAGGCTGACGTAGAGTTGGGAGGCACAGATCAGAAATTCAACCTTTTAGTTGGGAGAGATATGCAAAGAGAATACGGGCAAGAACCACAGGTAATAATTACATTACCAATTATTGAAGGGACTGATGGAGTAGAAAAAATGAGTAAAAGTCTGGGAAATTATATAGGGATTAATGAGCATCCATATGATATGTATGGCAAAGTTATGTCCGTACCAGACAAACTGATGGTAACCTATTTTGAATTATTAACAGATATATCTTACAGGGAACTTGCAAAAATAGAACAGGATTTGAAAGATAATAATGAATCTCCACTCGAGATTAAAAAAATGTTAGCGAAAGAAATTGTCAAAATTTACCATGGATATAGTCTGGCAAATGAAGCAGAAGAGAACTTTGAAAATGTTTTCCAGAAAAAGATGAATCCAGATAATATTCAAAAATTGTTGATTTCTAAGAGCCTTTTAAAAGAGGATAAAATATGGATTGTTAAGCTCATTGATTTAACTGGCCTTTTAAAGACTAAAGGGGAGATATTAAGAATAATAGAACAGGGTGGAGTTAAAATAAATAATAATAAAATTATGGAAACAAATGTAGATATTGAAATTAAAGATGGGGATATACTGAGAATAGGAAAATTAAATTTTTATCAAATTAATATGATCTGAAACATATTTTAATAAAGAAAATATTAGTATATATAGTAAAAAAAATGTTTATAATAATTGAAATTATAAATATATTTAGCCTGAAAAATGTAATATAATTAGATTTTTAGTTTACTAACCTAAATTTATTAAAATGAAAAATTTCGCGATCCGGGGGAAAATTCCCCTGATGGGAAATCCATACGGCTTACTGCTGCGTATGAAGTTCCTGATAATACTTACACTG
>JAXGTM010000046.1:0-13756 GCA_040774925.1 Atribacterota bacterium
ATAAAAGAGCTATAACATATAGAAGAATACATAAAATTTCTGATGATCTAGGTACGGCTGTTAATATTCAAGAAATGGTTTTTGGAAATATGGGATTAGATTCAGGAACCGGAGTCGGGTTCACTAGAAACCCATCAACAGGAGAAAAAGAAAACTATGGTGAATACCTTTTAAATGCTCAAGGCGAAGATGTTGTTGCGGGTGTCAGAACACCTAAACCACTTTCAGAATTAAGGAATGATATGCCAGATGTATATCATGAGTTAATTGAAAAAGTCAAAATTCTTGAGAACAATTATAAAGATATTCAAGATTATGAATTTACTATAGAAAGAGGGAAGCTATACATTTTACAAACGAGAGATGGAAAAAGAACTGCACAGGCTGCCTTTAAAATAGCAGTTGATTTAGTAAAAGAAGGAATTATAGATAAAGAAACTGCTATAAAAAGGATTGATCCAAATCAGTTGAATCAGCTTCTTCATCATAGGATAGATCCTAATACTCAAATAAATCCAATTGCCAAGGGCTTACCAGCGTCTCCAGGTGCAGCATCAGGGAAAGTGGTTTTTACTGCTGATGAAGCTGAGGAGAAGAGTAAGCAAGGAGAACCAGTGATACTCGTTCGTTCAGAAACCACACCAGATGATATTCACGGTATGGTAGCCTCAAAAGGTATATTAACTAGCAGAGGTGGTATGACTAGTCATGCAGCAGTTGTAGCAAGAGGAATGGGAATGCCTTGTGTTTCTGGTTGTAATGATATCGTCATAAATATTGAGAAAGGGTTATTTAAAGTAGATAATAAAATTATAAAAAAAGATGATTTCATCACTATCGATGGTGGAAGCGGCAATGTATTTGAAGGGAAAATTCCTACAATAGAGCCTAAAATGAGTGATGATTTTAAGCTATTACTTTCTTGGGCAGACGATATTAGAAAAATGGGTGTTTACGCAAATGCTGATACTCCAGAGGATGCAAAAAAGGCAAGAGATTTAGGAGCTGAAGGAATAGGCTTGTGTAGAACTGAACACATGTTTATGGCATCAGAGAGATTGCCTCTCGTTCAGGCTATGATTCTTGCAGACAACAAGAAATCCAGGCAATCTGCACTTGAAAAACTTAAACCAATGCAAAGAGACGATTTTTATAAAATTCTTAAAGAAATGAATGGATTACCCGTGATTATTAGACTGCTTGACCCTCCTTTACATGAATTTTTGCCAAATTATGAAGAAACGATAGTCAAAGTCACGACTTTAAAACTCACCAATGATGATAGCGAAGAGTATATAAAAGAAAAAAATATTTTAGAGCGAATCGAAAAATTAAAAGAAATGAATCCAATGCTTGGTTTACGTGGTTGTAGATTGGGGATACTTTATCCTGAAATATATGAAATGCAAGTAAGGGCAATTATTGAAGCAAGTATAGAATTAATTAAACAGGGGTTTATCGTTAAGCCGGAAATCATGATTCCTCTTGTTAGCCATTCGAATGAATTGAAGCTTATCTATCGCAATTTAAAAGAAATAGCAGGAAATATTATTAAAAAAGAAAAAATAGATCTAGTGTATAAAATTGGTACAATGATAGAAATACCCAGAGCAGCATTAACAGCAGATGAAATTGCTGAATATGCTGAATTTTTCTCATTTGGTACAAATGATCTAACACAAACAACCTTTGGTATTAGCAGAGATGATGCTGAAGGCAAATTCCTCTTAAAATATGTTGAAGATGGAATTTTAAAAGAAAATCCTTTTGAGGTTATCGATAAAAAGGGTGTAGGCAAACTCATCCAAATTGGAGTTGAATTAGGAAGGAAGACTAATCCTGACCTTGAGATAGGAATATGTGGTGAACACGGAGGTGAACCAAATTCTGTGGAATTTTGTCATAAAGCAAAGCTAAATTATGTCAGCTGTTCACCATTTAGAGTTCCAATTGCCAGACTGTCTGCTGCTCAAGCTGTTTTACGGGAAAAGAATTAAAATTAATTAAATAACCTCTATATTTGATATTTTATCTAATGCACACTTATTTTTATTTGTTCTAATAATTTAAATGAAAGTGAAATAATTTTGTAAAATATAAAATATTAGATGCTACCTTCATTAAAATTATTATTATAAATTATAACGATTATTATTAATTATTTTATACACATTATAAACATATTTAAAAAGGAGTAATTTTATGACTGTGCTAAAACTTCTAATTATTTTGAGCGGAATCATATCATTGTTTTATGCAATGATACTCGCCAGGCGTGTACTTAGTGAAAAAGAAGGAACTGAGATAATGGTCCAATTATCCCGGTCAATTGAAAAAGGGGCAATGACTTTTCTAAAGAGAGAGTATTCTATTTTGTCAGTTTTTGTAATCATTGTCTGTATACTAATCGTAATAGTTAGAGGAAAGATCACTGGGTTTTCATTTTTACTTGGTGCACTAAGCTCTGCTTTAACAGGGTATATAGGAATGAAAATTGCTACAAAAAGTAATTCCAGAACTGCATTTGCCGCCCAGGAAACAGGATTGAGTAAAGCTTTGAACATTGCATTTTCCGGTGGTGCGGTAATGGGCTTGTCAGTTGCAGGATTTGGATTATTAGGTTTAGGGGTGTTGTATTACTTTTTTGAAGATCCTAATCTTATTAACGGTTTCGCATTGGGAGCTAGCTCTATTGCTTTATTTGCTAGGGTTGGAGGTGGGATATTTACTAAAGCAGCTGATGTTGGCGCAGATTTAGTTGGTAAAATTGAAGCAGGCATTCCAGAAGATGACCCAAGAAACCCTGCGGTAATTGCTGATAACGTTGGAGATAATGTTGGTGATGTTGCAGGTATGGGAGCTGATTTATTCGAATCTTTTGTGGGATCAATCGTCTCTACTATGATTTTGGGTAGTTTATATTATAACTCGATTAATTATATTATATATCCTTTAATTTTAGTTGCTTGTGGAGTAATTTCTGTTGTTATAGCAACATTCTTTGTATCACCAAAAGATGAAAAAAATATTCATAAAGCATTAAATATGGGAACATATGTGAGCGGATTTTTAGTAATTATATCTTCTTTAATACTATCTTTTACTTTATTTGGAAATCTATCTATATTCTTTGCAACTATTTCAGGTTTAATAGCAGGAGTTGCTATCGGGTTTATAACTGAATACTACACATCATATGATTATTCTCCAGTAAGGAAGATTTCTGAATCTGCATTGACTGGAGCAGCTACAACAATTATAGAAGGATTTGCTTTGGGGCTTAAAAGTACTGCTTTTCCGGTAATTATAATCTGTATATCGATCTATTTATCAAATTATTTTGCCGGACTTTATGGAGTTTCTGTTGCAGCAGTAGGTATGCTTTCCATTGTAGGAATGACTGTATCGGTAGATTCTTATGGGCCGATTGCTGATAATGCTGGTGGAATTGCTGAAATGGCTGGTTTAAAACCAGAAGTAAGAGAAATTACCGATTCATTGGATGCAGTTGGAAATACAACAGCAGCCATTGGAAAGGGATTTGCAATTGGCTCAGCTGCATTAACTGCGATAGCTTTATTTAGCGCATATACCAGCTCAGTAAACATCAACATTATTAGTATTACCGAACCAATGGTTATGATTGGTATTTTCATTGGTGGAATTTTACCATTTTTATTTGCCTCAATGGCTATTGAGGCTGTTGGAAAAACAGCATCATTAATGATATCAGAAGTTAGAAGACAATTTAAAGAAATTCCTGGTTTAAAAGAAGGAACAGCAAAACCTGAACCGGAAAAATGTGTAGATATAAGCACCAAAGGAGCACTTAAAGAAATGATTATTCCTGGATTACTGGCAGTAGCCACTCCAATCTTGGTAGGGATTGTTTTAGGACCGGAAGCCCTCGGTGGTTTATTATTAGGCTCTGTGGTAGTAGGTGTGTTTTTGGCTATTATGATGGCTAATGCTGGTGGAGCCTGGGATAATGCAAAAAAATATATCGAAAAAGGTAATTACGGTGGCAAAAATTCTCCAGCACATCAAGCTGGAGTAATTGGTGATACCGTTGGCGATCCTTTTAAAGATACAGCTGGGCCATCGATGAATATTTTGATAAAAGTTATGTCTATTGTTGCCCTGGTATTTATTCCTTTATTTATATAATATTTAATTTAGAAATTTTATTAAAAAATATATTAATAAAATTTACCATTTATTTCGGGGAGGAAAACAAATGTCGTTTTCCCCCTAAACAATTAAGTATTATGGATATAATAACTATTATTGAGAAAAAGAAAAATAGAATAGAATTGGATAAACAGGAAATTCGATTTGTTATAAAAGGATATCTGGAAGGAGCCATTCCTGACTACCAAATATCTGCTTTTCTTATGGCTATCTGGTTCAATGGTATGAACTACAAAGAAATTGATGCAATGACTACAGAAATGGCTCATTCCGGTGAAATTATAAATTTAAATTCTATTCCTGATATCAAAGTTGATAAACATAGCACAGGAGGAGTAGGGGATAAAACAACTATTGCTTTAATACCAATGGTTGCAGCAGCTGGAGTTCCAGTACCAAAAATATCTGGTCGTGCACTTGGGTACACCGGGGGGACTATTGATAAACTAGAATCAATTGATGGTTTTCAAACCAATCTATCAGTGGAAACATTTATTAATAATGTAAGAAAAATTAAAGCATCAGTTATTAGTGCAAGCGTTGATCTGGCCCCTGCCGATAAAAAAATATATGCATTAAGAGATGTTACTGGTACTACAGATTCAATCCCTTTAATTGCTAGCAGTATAATGAGTAAAAAAATTGCTGGCGGAGCGGATTCATTAGTATTAAATGTAACTGTAGGGGACGGTGCATTTATAAAGACACTTTCAGAAGGGATTTCTTTGGCTAAAATAATGGTGGACATTGGAAGGAGTAATAATAAGAAGACATATGCAATAATATCCTCTATGGAACAACCCCTTGGTAATGCTGTTGGTAACTCCTTAGAGGTATTAGAAGCAATTAACCTTTTAAATAATAATGGACCAGCGGATTTAAAAGAATTGTGCCTTTTTCTTGGTGCTTATATGCTAATGGCAGGTGGTGTAGTAAGTAAACACATTGATGGAATTAAAATATTGGAAGAAATCCTTTCTAATGGGCTTGCTTTTAAAAAATTTTTAGAGATTGTAAAAGCTCAACATGGTAATGTAGAGCAAATATCTAACCCATTACTTCTTCCAAGATCCAAATATAATTCAAATGTTATTTCTCGTAAAGAAGGAATAATAAAAAGGATTGATGCTGAAATGATTGGTAAAACTGCATTATTATTAGGGGCAGGTAGGAAAACAAAAGAAGATAACATAGATCACTCTGTTGGAATAGTATTAAAAAAGAAAACTGGTGACCGCGTAAGAATAAATGAACCACTGGCAACAATTTATTTTAATGAAGAAAATAGATATAATCTAATTGAAAATTCTATCCACAAAGCCTTTCATTTTACTAATTCCACTTTACAAAAAAAACCTTTAATTTTAAAAGTCATTTACTAATAGTAACTTAAATCTCTTGATTTTTATGAGTTTAATTGCCTTTAAGCAAAACATATTCATATATAAACCATAATAAAATGGGAAACACATTATGAAAGTTATAATTGGACACACTAGTGCAGATTTTGATTGTCTATCTGCAATGGTAGCAGCTAAAAAAATATATAAAGATGCTTTGATTGTCTTCCCTGGAGCAATAGAAGAAAATGTTAGGAAATTTCTTTTATTATATGAAAATGCTTTAAATATTTCTTCTATGAAGTCAATAGAATTAGAAAAAATTAACAAACTGATTATTGTTGATACCAGACAAAAAGATAGAATAGGCCAGTTTGAAACAATATTGGATAAAAAAAATATTTCTGTGATTATTTACGATCATCATCCGCCATCAGAAAATGATATAGTCGCAGATACGAATATTATTAAAAAAGTAGGTGCAACCACAACTTTATTATTGAAAGAGATTATTAAAAAAAATATTCCGATAACCCCTTTAGAATCAACGTTATTTGCATTGGGTATATATGAAGATACCGGTTCCCTCTCATTTACAACCACTACCAAAGATGATATAGATGTTCTGAGTTACCTTTTTTTGGTTGGTGTTGATTTAAGAACTGTTAATAAGTTTACTAATATTGGCTTAAATATTAAGCAAAAGCAATTATTGAATCAGTTAATATCCAACTCAAGGGAATTGTATTTTAAAGGAGTTTGTGTCGTATTTGCAAAAGCCAATGCTAAAGAATACATTGAAGGGCTAGCATTGGTTACACATAAATTAATTGAAATTGTAAATAGTGACATTATTTTTGTTTTAGTAAATATGAAAAATCGAATTTACATTGTTGCCCGAAGTAATCGAGATTCTTTAAATGTTGGTAAAATGTTAAAGGAATTTGGTGGTGGAGGACACTCTCAGGCAGCCTCTGCGGTTGTAAGGAATCTTTCAATGTTGGCTACAGAAAGAAAGTTGAAAAGATTACTTGAGGATAATATACAATTGGAAACCCTAGCAAAAGATATTATGACTTCTCCAGTGAAAACTCTAGATATCGAAACAACAATAGAAGAGGCTAATAAAATTATGCTTCGTTACGGGCATAATGGATTTCCTGTAATGGATAAGAGAAAATTAGTAGGTATAATTACTCGACAGGAAATATATAAGGCAAAGCATCATCAATATGGAAATGAAACCGTTGACATCTATATGTCAGAAAACATTATTAGCGTTAATCCCAGAACACCTATATTAGAAATTCAAGCCCTGATGATAAAATATGATGTTGGTCGGGTACTAGTCCTTAGTAAAACAGGGATATTAAAAGGAATTGTCACCAGAACAGACTTAATTAGAAGCTTACATGGTGAAAACGGAATAAATAGTAAATCCTATGCTCTTTTTGAAAAAGGGGGAAATTACTCTCGTTTTGGAAAAGAAAAAATAAAATATTTAATGTACCAGTATTTTAATAAGGATGTGGTATCTACTTTAATGCAAATTGGTAAAATGGGGGACCGCTTGGGTTATTCCGTATTTATGGTTGGTGGGATTGTAAGGGATTTTTTCTTGAGAATACCAAATATGGACTTAGATATTGTTGTTGAAGAGGATGCAGTAAAATTTGCCCAACATTTTTGTAAACAAGTAAAGGGAAGAATAAAGGTTCATCAAAAATTTAAAACTGCCGTTGTTATTATGCCTAATGGAATTAAAATAGATTTTGCCTCTGCAAGAAGAGAATTTTATGAATATCCTGCGGCTTTACCTGAGGTAGAGTTTGCATCTATTAAGAAGGACTTATATAGAAGAGATTTTACTATAAATGCAATGGCAATTCAATTAAATCAAAATAATTTTGGAAAATTATTGGATTTTTATGGTGGACAAAGAGATTTAAAGCAAAAAAAGATTAGAATATTGTATAGCCTCAGTTTTGTTGAAGATCCTGCCAGGATAATCAGGGCAGTTAGATTTGAGAGAAGATATAAATTTACTATCGAAAAATCAACCGAAAAATTATTAATGAAAGCTATTAAGGATGGAGTTATCTCATTGATAAGAAAAAAAAGACTTAGTGAAGAATTCTTAATAATTTTACAGGAAAAAGATCCAATTGGAATCTTAAAAAGAATGGATGAGTTGAATATACTTTCAAATATAATTCCAAATCTATCCTTATCAGATAGTTTGATAAATACGTTTATTGAAATTGAAAAATTTCGAGAATATTGGTTAAAAAATTTCCCAAGTGAAGAGATTGATGTAATTCCTATATATATTTTTTATTTGATGAAATACTCATGTTTAGACCTAAAATATATTAGTAAAAAAATTGAATTGAAAAAAAGTACCTTAATAACATTAAAAGAAATAATAGATTTTAAAGAAAAAACTATTTCACTTTTAAAACAAAAATGTTTGATTCCCAGTAATATATATCATTTGTTAAATAATAAACCAAATGAATTATTATTTATTATATTATTAAAGAAATATGATGATATTCTGATAAGAGAAAAAATTAAAAATTTTTTAAATATTTATAAGAAAACTAAGATTTCTGTTAATGGAACCGATTTATCAAATTTAGGAATGAAGCCAAGCCCTATTTATGCTAAAATATTGAAGTTGATATTTTATTTACAATTAAATGGTATATTGAGTAATAGAGAAGAACAATTAAGTTTTGTAAAAAAATTAATGGAAAAAGGAATTATATAATATTGTGTTAAATAATATATTTGTAATCACATGGAGTCTTCCTGCTATATTAATTGCAATAACAGTTCATGAATTTGCACATGGATTTGCTGCTTATTGTAATGGGGATCCTACTGCTAAATTAGCAGGCAGATTAACTTTAAATCCATTAGCACATCTTGACCCAATAGGAACAGTAATGCTTTTATTATTTCGGGTAGGATGGGCTAAACCAGTACCAATTAATAGTAACAATTTAAAAAACCCTAAATTAGATATGGTAAAGATTTCTTTGGCGGGACCTATATCCAACATTATAGTTGCTTTACTTTTTTCTATGCTATTGAAAATGAGTAATTTAATTTTAAGAAATACGTTATTTCATACTTTTTTCTGGTATAGAATTATTCAAGGGTGGTTTATCCTTCTTAGTACAGGGATATTCGTCAATATCTCTCTATCATTATTTAACTTACTGCCAATTCCACCTTTGGATGGACATCATATCGTCCAAAATATATTACCCGATCCCCTGGTGAGGCAATATAATAAAATTGACAGTACTTATGGAATGCTAATATTATTGTTTTTATTCTTTTCTGGTATTATAAAAAATATTCTTATACCTGCTGTAGAGTTTTTATATCGTATATTGCTATAAAATTGAATAATAAAATTTATTGTATTAATTGTTAAGGAGGAAGATGACTTACATGAAAGGTGTTATTTTTAGCGGAATGAGACCAACCGGCAAACTGCACTTAGGGAATTATTTCGGTGCTTTGGTTAATTGGGTAAAACTTCAAGAGGAATACAGATGTTATTATGGTGTAGTAGACTGGCATGCACTTACCACTGGATACGACAACACTGATATGATGAAAGAAAATATTGAAGAAATGGTTATTGACTGGTTAAGTGCAGGAATCGATCCACAAAAAAGCACTTTATTGATACAATCATTTGTCCCTGAACATTCAGAGCTCAACCTTTTGTTATCAATGATTACACCTCTATCATGGCTGGAAAGAAATCCAGTAGTTAAGGAGCAGGTAAGAGATCTAGATTTAAAAGAGAATATGGGATTCGGATTACTTGGCTATCCTGTTTTAATGGCAGCAGATATCTTGATATATAAGACTAATACTGTTCCTGTTGGAGAAGATCAATTGCCACATATTGAATTAACCAGAGAAATTGGCAGAAGGTTTAACAATCTTTATAGCAATGTATTTTGTATACCGGAAGTAAGGCTATCTCCGACACCAAAAATATTGGGTACTGATGGTAGAAAAATGAGTAAAAGCCTCAATAATTATATTAGTCTTTCAGATAAACCAGAAAACATTAAAACTAAAGTATTGTCTATGGTAACAGACCCCCAAAAAATAAGATTAACTGACCCTGGACATCCTGAAGTATGTTCAGTGTTCGATTATCATAAGATTTTCAACAAACAAGAAATTAAAGAAATTGAATTAAAATGCTCACATGCTCAAATTGGCTGTGTTGTATGCAAAAAAAGATTGGCTGAAATTTTGATAGAGTATTTCGATGAATTTAGAGAAAAAAGAAAATATTATGAAAATAATAAGAAGTTAGTATGGGATATTTTAAATGCTGGAAGCAAAGAGGCAAGAAATGTTGCAATAAAAACATTAAATGAAGTCAGGAAAGCAATGAAAATTGATTATTTATAAGAATCATAAAAATGGCAAGTCGAGAATAGAGAAAATATCCAACTCATTTCTATTTCTATATATAAAGATAAAAAATAAAGAAGTAGAAATTAATAGAATTTACCTTTTAAGAATAATTGAAAACTATCTAAGATTACTCATAAAAACGCATTCTGATTTGGTTAATTTAGAGATAGTCTCTAATTTTCTAATTACAGTTTCTGAACTTCTATTATTGAAATCAGATCTCTTGTTGCCATCATTGCCGGATTATACTGAAGATGAAATCGATAATGACATTTTCATACAGGAAGAAGATGTTAGGGTAGAGCAAAAAAAATACCAATTTTTAATAAAATTACTTTCTGAAAAAGAATTTTACCAAAAAAATATTTATAACCCTTACTTGAATTATTTAGAAGAAACCCCATTCATTCAGCAAAAAAATGATTTTTCTGATCTTATTATAGCTTTAGAAAATGTCTTATCAAAAAATACTAATCAAGACCTGTCTAATATTGAAAATTATGAAATAAACATAGTTGAGAAAATGGAAGAACTTGAAGAGCTTTTCTTAAAGAAAAATAAATTGCTGACCTTTAGCCAGATTATTCCAGATAATTATTTAAAAATTGATATCATTATAACTTTTCTAGCATTATTGCAATTAATTTGTTTAGGTAAAGTTGATTATAAACAATCGAAAAATTTCGATGAGATATTTTTTTACAAGAAATAGTTTTGAAATATTAAGGAACAAAGATACAGGATGACTAAAAATAAATTGAAAACAATAGTAGAGGTACTTATATTTGTATCAAACAAACCTTTATCGATAAACAAAATTGCTAATATTATCGAAAAAAACCGTGAAGAGGTAAATGATATCATACATGATTTACAGACAGAATATCTTTCAGATAACAAACCTTTCTTTATTCAAGAAGTATCCGGCGGATTTACTTTTGCTACAAAACCAGAATATTCCCCATGGATAAAAAAATTATTTGGCGATGATAAGAATAATACTTTATCAAAAGCAGCAATTGAAACTCTGGCAATCATTGCATATAATCAACCGATTACTCGTATGGAAATTGAAAAAATGAGGGGTGTTGATAGTAGCAGCGTGCTGTTAAAATTGCTTAAAGATAATTATGTTACAATAAAGGGGAGAAAAAAAATACCCGGTAACCCTTTTTTGTACAGAGTTACTGAAAAATTCTTATTGCATTTTGGTTTAAATAGCATTAAAGACTTGCCTCCATTAGATGAGCTGGGATTGTCAAATGAAAAAGATTAGATTACAAAAATATTTATCTTCTATGGGAGTAGATTCTCGGAGAAACTGTGAAAAACTTATTTGTGCCGGTAAAGTTAAGGTTAATTATGCTGTAATAACAAAATTAGGTACCACTATAGATCCGGACAAAGATATAATCGAAGTTAATAAAAAAGTTATTACAAAAAATAATTATAAATTATATATATTGCTATACAAACCAAGGGGTTTTTTGTGTACTTCTTCTGATCCTTTCGGTAGGCAAACGATTTATGATTTACTAAAAAAAATTAAGATAAAATTGAATTATGCAGGGAGACTTGATTTCGATTCTGAAGGATTGGTTTTTTTGACCAATGATGGTGATATAATCAACGAAATTATTCATCCTAGAAGAATGGTTACAAAGATATATGAAGTCAAAATTAAAGGTATTCCCAAAATTGATGATATTAGCATGTTACAAAAAGGTGTTCCTATAACCTCACAAATTACTACTCAGCCTTGTCATATAAAAATTTTAAAAAAAAATCAAAATAATTCTATACTGCATATTTCAATAAGTGAAGGAAAAAATAGACAAATAAGAAGAATGTTTGATTATTTGGGAATTAAAGTATTAAGATTAAAAAGGATTCAAATTGCTAATTTGACTATAGATGGCTTAAAACCAGGTGAATATAGAATCCTTGAAAATAAAGAAATTGTTTCATTGAAAAAATATATTAAAAATAATTGTTAAAGGGAAAATATTTGTTTAAAAAAAGAAGAGGAATAATAATTACAATTGATGGGCCGGCAGGAGCAGGAAAAAGCACCATTGCACGGAAAATAGCTGATAAGCTATTATTAACTTATATTAACACCGGTGATTTATATCGTTTCATAACTTTTCATGCTTTACAAAATGAACTGGATGTCAAAAATGAAGAAGAGATGAAAACATTATCAGATAAGCTTTTTGGCGAATGCTTAAGTAAAAACAACTGCCATAATTTTTTTTCTAAGATAGAAAAATTGTCTGATTTGATACACACTCCTAAAATTAACGAGTATGTTTCTATTGTTGCTCAACATCCTTCTGTAAGAAAGAGCTTAATTCCTGTTCAACGTATATTGGCAAAAAATGGTTCAATAGTTATGGAAGGAAGAGATATAGGTACTGTAGTTATGCCTAGTGCGGATATAAAATTTTTTCTTGTTGCTGACCAGGAGACAAGGGTTAACAGAAGACTAGAAGAGTTAATAAGAAAAGGATACAATATTACTTTTCAAGAGGTTGAAAAAGAGATTATCAATCGAGATCTCATTGATAGTAAAAGAAAAGATGCTCCTTTAACCAAGCCAGAAGGAGCAATTATAATTGACACTTCAAATAAAAATGTTTCCCAGGTAGTGGAAGAGATGTTAATAATAATTAGAAGTATCAAGGTATAAAAAAAATGGAAATTATAAAAGCAGAAGATATAGGGTTTTGTTTTGGGGTCAAAAGGGCAATAAAACGAGCAGAGGATGCTTTAGACAGTCTACCAACAAAAAAGGTTTTCATGTTGGGAGAAATTATTCATAACCCCCAAGTAATTAACCAATTTAAGATGAAAGGTGTTAACGTTGTAAATGAAATAACTGAAGTTCCTCCTAATAAATACCTTATTACAAGAGCGCATGGAATTTTAAAAGAGGAAGAAGAATATGCAAAAAAAAATAATATTATTTTGGTGGATACAACCTGTCCCTATGTTAAGCGGTTACATAGTATAGCTGCTATCTTGTATAAGGAAAAATATCATATAGTTGTTTTTGGCGATATTGGACATCCTGAAATAAAGAGCCTATTGAGTTATATTGACAATAATGCTCATATTATTCAATCTGAAAACGATATTAAAAAAGAGAGTCTTAAATATTTTAAAAAAATTGGTCTCCTCTCACAAACTACTAAAGACAGCAAAAAATATAATTACATTATAAGGAATCTTATTGATCATACAGAAGAATTAAGGATTTTTGACACCATTTGTAAAGCAACAAGATTACGACAGGAAGCTACAAAAAAACTTGCAAAAAAGGTAGACTTGATGATTGTAATTGGAGGGGCAAACAGTGCTAATACAAATAGACTGTCTACTTTGTGTAAAAGAATTGGTGTTGAAACTTTCCATATAGAAAATGAGAGCCAATTAGATTTAAATTACCTAAAAAACAAGAAAAAGATTGGAATAACTTCTGGAACTTCTACCCCTGATTATATTACTGATAATGTAATCAGGGGTATCAATAATTTTAAAAATAAATTATAAACAATAAACTTTAAAATATTTTCTTTATTGCATTAATTGTACTAATTTCGAGTCGTGTTGACACTTTAGTAATTAACTAACATAAAAAAATTGGTCATGCATGCCATCTTTCCTATAGAATAGATATAACCAAAATATCACTATAGGAAGGAGAGAGCACACATGACCAAGGATGAAATTATTTCAAATTATAGATATAGTGTACTCCAACA
>JAXGTM010000047.1:0-13481 GCA_040774925.1 Atribacterota bacterium
AATGATATTACATATCTTGCTGTTTTAATAAATAGCAGAGATTTTTCACAATTTTTAAATAGATATCGTTATTTGGAAAAGATTTTAGAAAATGATGCCGACATTGTTAGGCTTGTTAAAGAACAGGTTGAGCTGGTGAAAAAACAAAAAGATAATCTCCACAATAAACAAGAAATAACCAGAATGCTTGAAGAGGAAATTGCTAAAGAAAAAGAGAATATAGCTGTATCGGCAGAAGCGAAAAATAAATATCTAACTAAAATAGAAGAAGAAAGAAAGAAGCAACTCTTAGTTTTAGAGGAACTGGAGAAGTCCTCTATTCAAATAAAAGAGATTATAGAAGTTGCCCTAAAGGAAAAAGAAAAAGAGAGAGAAGCGCAGCTGAAATCTGAACAACCTTCACAAACAAAAAAAAGGACTGATTCAGCAAAATCAGGACCAACCTTGCAACCTAAAAAAGGAATATTTTATTTGCCAATTAATGGTTCAATAATGTCTAATTTTGGTCAGCAAAAACAACCGGGCTCAAATGCTCTTGTTTTTAATTCAGGCATAGATATAAATGCTTCACTAGGAGAATCAGTGAGGAGTGCTAGTAATGGTATTGTCATTTTTATTGGAAATGTAAAAGGGTATGGAGATATAATAATTCTAGACCATGGTGGGAACGTTGTTACTTTATATGCTCATTTATCAAAAATACTGGTTAGATTAAATGAAGAAGTTTCAAAGGGACAGATAATTGGTCAGGTTGGTACCAGCGGCGGAGTTACTTCACCAAGGTTGCATTTTGAAGTTAGAGTTGATGGAAAACCGGTTAATCCATTTGAATGGATTTAAAATGTTATTTGCATTACTATAATAAATGGAAATTACACAGAATTGGATGGTTATTATATGAGAAGAGAGAAACCTAGGATAAGTTTAGTTATAGTTTTCGTTTTAATTGCTATAATTTTCTTTGCTTTTGTTTCGAGTATTATTGGAATTAGTCAAAGCAGAACTTTGTTTAATGAACTGGAACCTTTTTTAGAGGTGCTCAGTATAATTAGAAGTGAATACATTGAAAAGGAAATAGATATTGAGCAACTTGTTCCGGGAGCTATTAAGGGGATGTTATTAGAATTAGGAGATCCGTATTCAAGATATATGGATCAGATAAGCTTTCAAAGGGAGCAAGAAAATTTACTAATGGGCCATTTTAATGGATTAGGGATTATTATAACCATTGTTGATGAACAACTAACGGTAATTTCACCAATCGAAGATACGCCTGCTTATAAAGCTGGTATAAAAACAGATGACAAGATATTAGAAATAGATGGTGAAACTACAAAAGGCATCAGTCTGGATGAAGCGGTTAATATTTTACGTGGTGAGAAGGGTGTCCCCGTAACTCTTACCATAAAAAGAGAAAATGCTGAAGAACTTCTTGAGATTACAGTTATACGGGATATTATAGAGGTTGAGGCAGTAAAGGAAAAATTAATGGAGGATAATCAGATAGGTTATATTAGAATTTCTACATTCAATGCTAATACAGGACCGGAATTAAAAAGAGTATTAAATGAATTCACTGAATTATCATTGAAAGGAATTATCATTGACCTAAGAAATAACCCTGGTGGGTTACTCGAATCATCAATTGATGTTGCCAGTCAATTTATAAAAGAAGGGGATATAGTTAAAATTAAAGGAAGAAATGAATTGACTAAGGTATACCATTCATATGGGAATGACTATCCAGATTGGCCACTTATTGTGCTAATAAACAAAGGAAGCGCTAGTGCGTCTGAAATAGTGGCAGGTGCTATTCAGGATCATAACAGAGGTATGGCTATAGGAGAAAAATCCTTTGGGAAAGGATTGGTGCAACAAATATTTCCTTTGTCTGATAATTCTGCTGTAATAATTTCTACCTCTGAGTATTATACCCCTAATGGCAGAATTATAAATAATATTGGAATCGAGCCAGAGAAGGTTATTGAAAATGACGAGGAATCTAATGATGATGAACAATTAAATGCTGCAATAGACCAGATACTTAAAGGTCAAACCAAATTGGAATAGTACAGAGTTATAATATGACAAAAAAATTGTGGAATTACCTTTATTCTATACTTCTATCGATAATCTTATTGTTATTAATAGGAATATTTTTACAATTGAATGATAACAATAGATTAAATATAAATAGCAATTCTATTATTGATAAAAATAATAGTATAAAAAATTCAGTTGTAAAAAAACAAGACCAATCAACAAGTGAGAATCATGCCTTTTTTTATCACAATATTTTAGAGAAAAAACCGGATGATTCCTGGCTACTTAATAAATTTTTAGCCAATAGAAAGAAAGAAGAAGCTAAAGCTAAAATAGCAATAATAATAGATGATATGGGGTATCAGAAAAGTATAGCAGAACAATTAATGGAATTAAATTATCCTGTAGCAATAGCTGTTTTACCGTTTCTGCCACATTCTCAGGAAGTAGCCGAAATGGCAAAAGAAAATGGATTTACTGTCTTATTGCATTTACCAATGCAGCCACAAAATTCAGAGGCTGACCCTGGAAAAGGTGCAATATTTACAACTATGAATGAAGAAGAAATAAAAAAGAAGATTATGGCAAATATTGAAAATGTTCCAAATATTGTAGGTGTTAATAATCATATGGGTTCTAAAGTAACCGAAGATGGGCATATAATGAGCATTGTACTGGCAGAATTAAGAGAAAGGAATCTGTTTTTTGTTGATAGTATGACTACTTCCCGTTCTGTAGGTTACAAATTGAGTAAGGAGATGGGTCTTAAAACTGCTCAACGGAATGTTTTTTTAGATAATGAACAGGATACAAATTATATTAAAAAACAGGTAATGATACTAAAAGACCTTGCATTAGAGTCGGGCAGTGCTATAGCAATTGGGCATCCATATTGCAATACAATCAGTGTTCTAAAAGAGATAGATTCAATATTGGCGGCGGAGAGTGTAGAAATCGTTAGAATTGAGGATTTGTTGGAGTAACAATATATCAACTAGGAGGAAGCATGGATATAAAAAATAAGGACATTAGAGTTAGATTTGCACCAAGTCCAACCGGGTATCTTCATATAGGTGGGGCTAGAACTGCATTATTTAATTGGTTGTATGCTAGACATTATGGTGGATTGTTTGTTCTAAGAATCGAGGATACTGACTTATTGAGATCAACACCCGAAGCGGTTAATGCTATTTTAAATGGAATGAAGTGGCTTGGACTTGATTGGGATGAAGGACCAGAAATAGGTGGTAAATATGGTCCTTACTTTCAAACAGAAAGATTAAATTTATATGCTCCTTTTATTAATAGATTATTAGATAGCGGAGAGGCTTACCCATGTTATTGCAGTCCGGAAGAGCTTTCTGAAAAAAGAAAAAAACAATTAGCAGAGGGAAAACCGGCAGTGTATGATAGAAGATGCTTATACTTGAGCGATACTGAAAAAAAGAAGCTTGAAAGAGAGGGAAGAAAACCTACTATAAGGCTGAAGATACCTGACGAAAAAATCATTGTTGAAGATTTGATTAAAGGAAGGATGGAATTTGATGGTAGTCTCCTTAGTGATTTTGTAATAATTAAATCAGATGGTATTCCCACTTATAATTTTGCAGTTGTAATTGATGATATATTGATGAAAATATCTTTAGTTATGCGCGGAGATGATCATATATCAAATACTCCAAAACAAATAGTAATATATCGAGCCCTCGGAATAGATCTGCCTCAGTTTGCCCATATCCCGATGATTATGGGTCCTGATAATACCAGGCTTAGTAAAAGACATGGTGCAACTTCTGTAATGGAATACCAGAAAATGGGTTTTTTACCAGAAGCAGTAATAAACTATATAGCGCATCTTGGCTGGTCATCAGGAACTAATCAAGAAATATTTTCTATTTCTGAATTGATCAAAAGATTCGAACTTGAAAAAATATCCAGTCACTCTGCTATTTTTGATATGGAAAAGCTGAACTGGTATAATAATGAATATTTAAAAAACTTGACTGATGAAAAATATACCGAATTATTAATACCGTTTTTAAAAAATGCTGGATATATTGAAATTCCCTTACATAAAGAGAAAAAAGAGTGGCTTAAAAAAGTTGTTTCCCTTATGAAAAGCCGAGTAAGAAACTTCAAGCAATTTTTAGAATATGGTGATTATTATTTTACAGAAGAGTTTTACATTGAGGATAAGGGGATTAATATATTAAAACAAGATGGAGTAAAAGAAATTTTAATTAATTTGGTTAAATATATTAAAGAAGTTGATGAATGGAAGGAAGAAAATATTGAATCTAAGGTAAGAGAAATGGCTGATAAATTTAATCTAAAGGGAAAGGAGATTATTCATCCCACACGCATTTCTCTTTCTGGTAAAACCGTTGGGCCAGGCCTGTTTTCTCTAATGGAAATATTGGGCAAAGATAGAAATATTAGCAGATTGGAAAAGACAATTATTAGACTAAATTAGGAATCAATTTTTCAACGGACACATGGATTATTAATTACATAATTTGGTTACTGTAATATAAAATTAAATAAATTGAAAAAGATAATTAAAATAATAATTTAAAAATATCTCAAGAGAATCTTAATTATTACTTGACCTAAAGATAATTTGTTGTAAAATAATGTTTGTGTAATAACTATTAAAATGAGGGATCGTCTAGTGGTAGGACACCAGACTCTGGATCTGGGAGCGGTGGTTCGACCCCACCTCCCTCAGCCTTTACTTTGTGGCGCAATCGAATAGTGGTTAATTCAGCTGGCTCTCAATCAGCAAACGGGGGTTCAATTCCCCCTTGCGCCACCTAACTATTTCATAATCTCATTCCCTAAACCAATCAGTAAAAACAGAAATAATAAATCTTATTATCACCTAGTATGATATCATCATATATAGTTATAATGGTTAAAAAGTAAAATTTTTAAAATCAAGTTTTGAGTTACATCAAAAAGAATGAGTTACATCATAAAGAAAATGTTAGAAATTATTTTAGGTGAAAAAGAAAATATAAAATTGTAATACTCCATTGATTTTTAACATTTTTAGTGAGGAAACAAAATGAATTTAGAAAATAAAATTACAAAAATTATAAAAATAGATGAAAATAATATTAATTTTGAAGAATTAGAAAAAGCTGCTAAAGCAATTCGTGAAGGTAAGCTGGTAGCATTTCCAACAGAAACAGTATATGGGTTAGGTGCTGATGCCACAAATGATGAAGCATTAATAAAAATTTTTAGTGCAAAAAGTAGACCTTTTAATGATCCATTAATTGTTCATATTCATACTATGAAAGAAATATACAATATAGTCGATGATGTTCCGGCTATTGCAAAAAAATTAGGAGAATTATTCTGGCCAGGCCCTTTAACAATGATACTTAAAAAAGGGAAATTAATTTCAGATTATGTTTCTTCTGGATTGAATACAGTAGCTGTAAGGGTACCAAATCATAAAATAGCTTTCAATTTGATTAAAATGGCTCAACGCCCGATTGCTGCTCCTAGTGCTAATACTTTTAGCCATGTTAGTCCAACGATAGCACAGCATGTTATTTCTGATTTAAATGGCAAAATTGATATTATTATTGATGGTGGAAAGACTTGTGTCGGTTTAGAATCTACTGTATTGGATTTGACATCTTTTCCCATAAAAATACTTAGGTTAGGAGGAGTTACTTTTGAAAGATTAAAAGAAGTGATTCCTGAAATTATTATAGCCAATGATAGTATTAAAGAAAAAAAATCACCTGGAATGTTTGGAAAACACTATTCACCAAAAGCTCGACTAATTCTGGTAGAAGAAAATGAAAAAATAACTGAAGTTGTTTTCGAAAAAGCTTTGAAATATAGAAATAGCGGTCACAAAGTTGGTATTCTTACCTGTAATGAAAATCTAATGAAGTACCCGGGGTTTATTGTTAAAGCAATTGGAGAAGCTAAGGATCTAGATTCATGTGCTCAGAACTTATTTGCTCAGTTACGTAAATTCGATGATGAAAAATGTGATATAATTATTTCGGAAAAATTTGATGATATTGGTCTTGGGAGGGCTATTATGGATCGTTTGAGAAGAGCAGCAAAATAATAGTCTACTAACCAAAGAGTATTAATAACCATTATGTTCAGAATCTTTTAAAATAGAATAAAACATAAAAATATGTTATAATTTACATGAATATTAAGGAAAGAATATGCCTGTTGAAAAAGAAGAGCATAAATATAAAGTTGTTTCTATTAACCGCAAAGCAAAGCATGAATACCATATACTTGAAGTTTTTGAAGCTGGATTAGTTTTAAAAGGTACTGAGGTCAAATCCATAAGGGATAACCAGGTCAGTATTAAAGAAAGTTATGCGCAATTAAAAGGAAGTGAATTATATATTATAAACATGCATATTGCTCCATATAAATATGGAAACAGATTTAACCTGGAACCAAAACGAGATAGAAAACTCCTTTTGAATAAAAGGGAATTAAACAAAATTAGAAATAGCATTGAATCAAAGGGGATCACCGTTGTTCCTTTAAGGTTGTATTTTAAGAATGGATTTGCCAAACTTGAAATTGCATTAGCAAAAGGAAAAAAGCTTTTTGACAAAAAGAGAGAATTAACTCAAAGAGCTATAGATAGAGAGGCAGAAAGAGAATTTAAGGATAAAAAAGGGGGGCGATAGGTATCGACAGGGAAAACAGAGGTAAGGAATGCGAGTCGAGGTTCCTGGTCCTCGATAAACACTGGGAAAGACAATAACTGCCAACGATTACGATTTGGCCTTAGCAGCCTAATAAAGGCTGCTCATCTGTCTAAAGCTATGTCTGTGAGTTTTAGATAAGGTGTAATATATAACAGACTATACAAACCAAATGCTCCAATTGGTTTGTAGAAGTTAAGGAGATAGTTCACTTAAATCCAGTCTATGGGAGTTAAGCTGAATGAAAAACAATACATAGACTACACTCGTAGTATTTTTTATCAACGGTTCTCTGGACGCGAGTTCGATTCTCGCCGCCTCCACCATTATATGTTCAAATGATTAATAATGAATAATTAGAAAAAATATGATTAACTAAAAATATTATTTAGTAATATTGGTTTTGCAATAAAAATTTGTAGTTCTTAAAGATTTTCTAAAAGAGATGATATTATTAGATGTCTAAATAATAACCATAAAATGTATCTTTTTGAGTCAGAATTGGATGAAGAAAATTGAATTCAATTATAGATAAGCAAAGCAGATTTTTTATTCAACTGATAGTAGGATTGGCAATTTTCTGCTATATTGCCAATCGACTAAATTGGATATTGATGTATTTTAGTTTATCACTTTTTCTGGCTTATTTTTTTACACCTTTATATAATTATTTGCTTAAAACTGGTTTAAGAAAATCATTATCTATATCAATAATATTTTTAATAATATTCGCTTTTACAATCTTCTTTTTATTTTTTATAATTCCTAATACTATAAACGAATTGAATCAATTATATAGAGAAATTCCAGGCTTATTAACAGGATTTAGAAATATTCTTCTATCTTTTGAGCCCGTATTCAATAAAATTATGTTTTCTGAAAATTTGGAAATGTTTGTCAATAATGTATTTTCTGAAATTCAAAAAGAATTATTGGCTTTTTCAAGGATTGCGATAGTAGCACTTACTAGTTTTGTCACAAAATTTGGTTTTGGAATATTTGTTATTCCGCTAATCCTTTATTATCTACTGATAGATATAGATATATTTAAAGAAAATCTGCTAATATTCGTATCACCATCTAAAAAAAAAGATTTAAGAGAGATAGTTGTTGAAATCGATCATATATTGAGCAATTTTATTCGTGGCCGTCTCATTGTTTGTGTAATAGTTGGTGCGATGATCACTTTAGGTTTATATTTTTTGAAAATAAAATTTTTTCTTATCATTGGAATGGTTTCAGGAATATTAAATTTTGTTCCATATTTTGGACCGATTGTCGGTTGGGCATTGTCATTGTTTTTTACCATAGGAAAACCATGGACAATATTTGTAATGGTAACCATTATTTTTATTGCAGTAAACCAGATTGAAGCTTTCTGGCTAAACCCGAAAATATTAGGGAAAGAATTGGGCTTGCACCCTTTAACTATAATCTTTTCAGTTTTAATATTCGGTGGCCTTTTAGGATTTATAGGTATATTATTTGCTATACCACTTGCGGCTACAATCAAAGTAATAACACACAGGTACTTAATCCAGGAGGATAAAACAAATTGAGAAATAAGTACAATCAAACA
Organism: Atribacterota bacterium; assembly: GCA_040774925.1. Taxonomy (GTDB): domain Bacteria; phylum Atribacterota; class Phoenicimicrobiia; order Phoenicimicrobiales; family Stramentimicrobiaceae; genus Stramentimicrobium. Next base: position 8,326 of record JAXGTM010000047.1, read on the forward strand.
ATCATTATAACATTTTTAATAGCACTACTCTTGTTAGTATTGAATAGCAATACTGTTTTTGCACAAATGAATAGCCAAAAAAATATTAATAATGATTTTAATATGCCTAATAATGTTTTACCGGTAACTGTTAATGGTATAAAATATTTCCCTGCAAGGGAATCAATTGAAGCTATAGGGGGACGGATAACCTGGTTTCCTGCCTTAAAGCTGTTGAATATTAAACTCGGAGGAAAAGAAGTTAGCCTTGTGATAGATGTTCATGAAGCTGAAATAAATGGTGCAAAGGTATATTTAGAGCATGCACCTACTATTTATGAAAGCAGAGTCCTTATTACCCCCGAAGTGTTGCATTTGCTAACCTCAACAGTAGACAATCGTGAGATCATTACACCTCAAAAAAATATTCCAAATAATAATGATCCTGATGTAACAGCTATTCGAAGTTTTTCATATGATGATAAAACAAGAATAGTTATCGACATTTCAAAAAAGAGTACTTATAAGGTTATAACTTTAAGCGAGCCAGATAGAATTGTAGTCGATATTGATGCTAAACTAAATACATTAAATGAAAAAGAAACTGAAATAAAAGTTGACGACTTATTGATAAATAGAATTAGAAGTGGCCAATTTACTGAAGATACTGTCCGTATAGTAGCAGATATGAAAGACAAGTACGAATTTCAAGTGTTTGATCTATCATCTCCGGAACGAATAGTTGTTGACATCTTTGTTCCAAAAACACAGATTAGCAATTTAGTCCAAAATGGTATTTCAACAGAGATTAAAATTGACGACAGTAAAGCTAAAGGTTCCCATGTCATTGTAATTGATCCGGGTCATGGGGGAAATCAGCCGGGTGCAATAGGTCCGAGTGGGTTAAAAGAAAAAGAAGTAGTACTTGATATTGCTTTAAAAACGAAAAAGTTATTGGAAGAAAATGGCTTTATTGTTTTTCTCACCAGAGAAAAGGATATTGACGTACCTCTTGAAAAAAGACCACTTTTAGCTATGCAGAAAGAGGCAACAGTATTTATTAGTATTCATACAAATTCAGCAATACAAAAAGGTTCTTCTACTGCAAAGGGAATTGAAACTTATCTTTTAAGTTCAAGATATATTGGTGCATCAGCAAAAGATGTTGCCGATCGAGAGAATAGGGCAAGCCAGTCTAATACTTACAATGATAGCATTCTTAATCAAATTATTGCTGATTTAGAAGAGAGTGCAAGCATAGGATTTAGTGAAGATTTAGCAAAAATTATCCAAAGGAATGTTATCCAACATACTGGTTTAAGTAATAGAGGTGTAAAACAAGCTCCTTTTATTGTATTAAAAGGTGTTAATATGGCAGCTGTATTAATTGAAGTAGGTTTTATCTCAAATCCCAATGAAGAAAAGTTGTTAAAAACAAATGAATTTAAAGATAAAGTAGCATTAGCTCTCACTAGTTCTATAAAGGAATATGTAAAAAACATTCCTGATGATGTTTAAATAGGGGATAGTTATGGCCAGGAGAAGAAAAAAGAAAAAAAATATTCTTAAACCTATATTTAATTTAATTGCATTATTTATTTTGCTTATTATTATAGCTTTATTAATTCAAAAATTCGTAATACCTTCTTTCTTTGAACAAGAAAAGCCAATAATTGAGGAGAAGAGTCAAGACACGGAAGAAATCATCACAACTGATTTAAAGGAAGAACAGATTGTATTATACTTTGCTGATGAAAATGCACAATATTTAATTCCAGAACAGAGAAAAATACTTGTAGAAAATGGAATAGAAAAACAATCAGTAGAAGAACTAATTAAGGGACCAACTGTTGGCAATCTTTATCCAACGCTACCCTCATCAACAAAAGTCAACAATTTATATATTAGTGATAACATAGCATACATAGATCTTTCTTCAGAGATAATAAATAACCATCCCGGAGGAAGTGCTGGAGAATTGTTAACCGTATATTCTTTAGTTTTTACTCTTACTTCATTTTCAAATATTAATAAAGTACAGATACTTGTAGATGGTAATAGCAGGGAAACTTTGGTTGGTCATGTCGATATAGGTATTCCTTTAGAAAGAGATGATAGCTGGTTAAAAAAATAAAATATAAATAATTTTGAAAGAAAATATGGTTAAAAAAGAACGACTTGATGTGCTGTTAGTTGAAAAGAAATTAATTGCTTCTAGAGAAAAAGCTAAAGCATATATAATGGCCAATATGGTTAAAGTGGATGGTGTAATCATCAATAAAGCTGGAACAAGATGTGATGTTGAAAGTCAATTAACTGTTGAAAAAGATAACTGCAGATTTGTTAGCAGAGGGGGTAACAAATTAGAAAAGGCAATTACTGAATTCAATATTGAAATTAACGGGAAGATAGTTGCCGATATTGGCGCGTCTACTGGTGGTTTTACAGATTGTTTGCTTCAATATGGGGCTAAAAAAGTATATTGCATAGATGTTGGTTATGGTCAGCTTGATTGGACTTTGCGCAACGACCCGAGAATTGTGAACCTTGAAAAAACAAATATAAGATTTATTGATACAGCTAGATTTAGTCTATTATTTGATTTAGCGACCATAGATGTATCTTTTATTTCATTAGGCAAAGTATTTCCAGTTTTAATTCACTTACTGAAAGATCAGGGAGAAGTTGTTGCTCTAATTAAACCACAATTTGAAGCAGGAAGAGAGTTAGTAAAAAAAGGAGGAATTGTGGATGATCCCGAGATTCATAAAGAGATAATTATGAATATAATAGAAATGACAAAAAATAATTATAAATTTCTTAATTTAACTTTTTCTCCAATAAAAAATACCCCGGGAAACATTGAGTATTTAATCTATTTACAAAAAAATCAAAATAATAATCCATCATCAACAAATACTGATTTAATTAGAGAGATTGTCAATAATGCCCATAAATATTTTTTTAAAAGAAATGAATTATAACATTATGAAAATATTCTTTTTTGGGTGAAACGAGCTTGTTTTCTAATATTAAAGGCAATGAAATATATATATTTATTTCAGCTTTGCTGTTTGGTGGAATCCTTTCTCTTGTTACATATTCAAAAATAAAAAATATTCTAAACTCAAAGCAAGCTAGAAAAAGAGCCATTTTAAGTAAATATGCTGAAAGAAAAGCTGAGAAATTATTGATAAAAAATGGTTTTCATATTGTAGATAAACAACAAAGCCGACCATTAGATATAAAAATAGGAAATTCTTTATATCGTTATTGGATAAGAATAGATTTTTTAGTTAAGAAAAATGGTCGAATCTATGTTGTAGAAGTAAAATCTGGTTCTAAAAACAAGGTAACCAAAAGAGAGACTAGAAGACAACTATTAGAATACTTTTTAGCTTACAAACCTCATGGAGTCATTCTTTTCAATATGGAAACAAAAATATTCTCGCAAGTAAAATTTATATTACCTTATTTTTACTCTAGATTTATTGAAAATATAATTTACTTTCTTTTAGGTATGTTGGTAACTCTTCTTGGAATGTATTTTTTTGTAATTAATAATTAAGAGGTGTAAATGAATTTAAAAAAAGTAGCCATTATTGTAAACAAAGAAAAAGATAAAGATCTGAAAGTTACAAAAAAAATAGTAAAATTTTTTAAAGATAAAGGTATAAAAGTATTTCTTCCTGATAATACCATTACATTCTTTGAGGATTTGTATGGAATAGAGCTGCTAACTACTCCCAATAAAGAACTGAATATGTTTTTCTCTTTAGGTGGGGATGGGACTTTATTAATGGCTGCCAGGATTGCCGGGCCCCATAAAATTCCCGTTTGTGGTATCAACTTAGGAGGATTAGGGTTTTTGACCCAGATAGGGGTTCAGGAAATAGATGAATACCTATCCCATATACTTGAAAATAACTTTCTAATAGAAGAAAGAATGATGTTATCCGGATCAATTATAAGAGAAGGACAGATGGAGGAAAGATTTTATTGTTTGAATGATGTTGTTGTGGCAAAGAAATTATTTGCAAGATTGATTGACCTTGATATGTATATAAATGAAGAATATGTCTTGCAATATGCTGCTGATGGATTAATCATTGCTACATCAACTGGTTCAACCGCTTATTCTTTATCTGCTGGAGGACCAATTGTATACCCAATTTTGAAAAATATTATTATCACTCCTATTTGTCCCCATACATTATCAGCAAGAGCGTTAGTAGTCCATCAAAAAGATATAATCAAACTAGTTGTTCGGTCAAAAAGTCAGGAAATTATGTTAACGGTTGATGGCCAGGAAGGATTCAGTTTAAAGGAGAATGACAAAATAATTGTTCGGGAATCTAAATATAAAACTCAATTAGTTACTTTTTCAGATAAGAGCTTTTTTGGAATATTGAGGAAAAAATTGAAATGGAGTGGAAGAGTTTTACCAAATATAATTAGTGATGATGACCAAGGTGGGCAAAATTAATGTTAGGTTACCTCAGTATTAAGAATTTTGGCCTAATAGATGACTTAAATATTGAATTCGATCATGGGTTAAATGTAATAACAGGTGAAACTGGGGCAGGAAAGTCCATGATCTTAGAAGCAATTAATGTTATCCTGGGTGCCTCAATTAAACAGAGTTGGTTTAAGAATGAAAACGAAATATTAAAAGTAGAAGCATTATTCTACCTTGATAAAATATCTCAAAAACAAAGGGAAATAATGCAAACAAAAATTGATATTAACTTTGAGGATAATAATGTTATTATCAGAAGAGAAATAAATTATTCAAGGAGAAGTAAATGCTTTATAAACAACCAGCTAGTTAATCTTTCAGTAATTCAAAATCTGGGTAATTATTTAATAGATTTGCATGGTCAACATGAACATCAATCTTTATTAAACCCAAAAAACCATATTGATTTTGTAGACAGTTTTGGAAGTAACGAATTTTTAGAAAAAAAAGAACAGTATCATAATCAATTCAAAAAATGGCAGGCAAGGACGAGATTGCTTAGTGATAAATTACAAAAATATAATGAGGCAATCACTAAAAAAGATTACTTATTATTTCAGATTGAAGAAATCAGTAAAGCTCAATTAAAAAAAGAAGAAGATAGAGAATTAGCTGAATTATTAAATATAATACGGCACAAGGCTAAAATTAAAGAGAT
>JAXGTM010000048.1:0-13431 GCA_040774925.1 Atribacterota bacterium
GTATCTTTTAAAGCATAGAATGAACTAACAACCAATCTCAATATCGATGTAGCGAATAAACCTATTGAATAACCAATCAAAGCCGTCTCTGTTATTAAAGTATCGTGAGAACTGAATAAACCATGTTCATAAAACAGGCGAACTATGGGATAACTTAACACTATCAAGCCTACCGTTGATGGTAAAGTAAAAAAGGAAAGAAATTTAAAACCGAAAGAAAAACTATCTTTCATTTTATCCATCTCACCTCTAGCGACGTGACCGGACAGTGTAGGAAGGATAGCTATCGAAAGCGCTATTGCAAAAACTCCGATCGGAAATTGCATAAGTCGATTAGCATAATATAATGCCGATATACTCCCATGTGCTAGATAAGAAGCAATAATTCTATCAACAACAAAATTAATCTTGTCAATTGCCAGGCCAAAAACAGCCGGGAGAAGAATCTGAAAAAATATTTTAATTTCCGGATCATGAAAATTTAAAATAAATTTGTAATTAAAACGTTTTTTAATCAATGATGGAAAATGTATCACAAGCTGGACCAATCCCCCGACCATCACTCCCCATGATAAGCTATGTATCCCGAAGCTATCAGCAAAAATTATTGCAAAAAACATTATTCCTATATTTAACATTGCCGGTGCCAATGCCGGTATAAAAAATTCCTCATAAGAATTTAAAATTCCCATAAAAAGTGCAGACAATGAAGCAAAAACGATATAAGGAAACATGGCTCTGGTCATTTGAACAGTTAATAGATATTTTTCAGGTGATTGTCTAAAGCCGCTTGCTATCAAATTTACCATCAAAGGTGATCCCCAGATACCCAGTATCACAATAATAACAAGGACAATTATAAGGAGATTTATTACGTTGCTGGCAAATTCATCTGCTCTCTCTTTTTCTTTTTTTGCCAGACACCCAGAAAATATTGGGACAAATGCTGTATTTAAAGCACCTTCACCTATAATACTTCTCAGTAAATTAGGTATCATAAATGCGACAAAAAAAGCATCTGTTTCGAAACCGGCTCCAAACTGGTTAGAAATGACAACTTCCCTGCCTAACCCCAGTATTCTACATAATAATGTTGCTACCATCACAATACTGGTATATCTTGCTATTTGCGCATTACTGTTAGCCATATAAATCCCCGCTATTTAAATATTTATATATAATCTATTTCTTTTAAAGATTCTTGATTTTATTTTAAAAAGATGCTAAAATGTACCAGCAAAACTTTCAGAAAGGAAAATACTATGCCAATAATAAAATCAGCCATAAAAAGAGTAAGCATCTCCGAAAAACAACGCGTTAGAAACTCTGCTTATAAATCAAAAATTAAAACATTTATCAAAAAATTTGAAAATTCTCTAAACACTGAAAATAATGAAACGATTGAACAGTATTACCGTCAATGTATATCCACTTTGGACAAAGCCGCCCAAAAAGGTGTTCTGGCAAAAAACACAGTTTCCAGGAAAAAATCTTTACTGGCTAGAAAATACAAACTTCATGCCCAGAGTGTCAAAAACTCAACCGTTGATACCTCTAAAAAAGAATAGTCTTTGTATCGTCTCTGTCATTCTGTTATTTGTTGTACCAATTGTTCAAGTACAATAGCTGGAAACGAATTTCCTGTTTTTATATCACTTTCAGCTTTAAGTAAATAATGAAACGCTCTTTTTATCTCATCCACTTTATACTTTTGTGATTGTTGAATAATCTTTTCAATCAGAAAATAAGGGAGATTCAAACCTCCCTTATTTTTTTTATCATTAATAGATAGTTTCATTTCTAATATCATTCTGAAGTGACGGGTTAGCATAGCATGGACTTGCAATGGATGATAGTGGTTACTATCTAATAATAACTTCAGCAGGAGCAGGGCTTCACCTGTTTTCTTTTCACCCACTTTATCAACAAAATCAAAAATATTACCTTCTTGAAAGCCATAAGTGTTCTCTAAAATCATTTTTTTAGTGATATTTTCGTTCGATTCCCCTAAAAAACATATCAGTTTATCTATTTCATTATTAATCTGTGTAAAGTCATTTTCTGCAGCCCTCATAAGGTGAATAATTGCCTCTTCATCTATTTTTTTATTTTCAACTTTAATTCTCTTCCTAATCCATTGCTGAATCTCTTTAATTTTTAATCTGGGAGTTGACACTAGAACTCCATATTTTTCAATATTTTTAATTATAATGTTTTTTGGTATTTTTTTATCTTGAGAAAATAGGAGAAGCTGAAGATCATTATTCTTGAAAGATAGTTTAGAAATTAATATGTTTATTTTTTCTGCAAAAGGTTCCTTTATTTTTTCAAACTGTTTTATTATCACACACTGTTTGTTGTTTCCAAGAGGCAATGTTTGTATAGAGGCAGCCAGATTGTAATAATCTAAATTTTCTCCATAGAATGTTTCATAGTTCACCTTCAGTTCCTGATGAGAGAAATATTCTTTAATCTTATCCTCAATAGCTCTATGCAAATAAATTTCTTCTCCATATATAAAATAAATAGGCTTAATAATATTGTTATCAATATCCTTCAATAAAGAGAAATAGTTAAAATTATTCTTCTGTTTATTCATACTAAATATTTACCTGAGTGTATGTATATAGTACTTATTACCATTACTGCTAATCAAAATGGTTCCATTCAAATCGGTTCTGAATACTTCCTGACAATAGACCTTCAATCTTTCAATAACTTCTTGATGGGGTTGATTAAATTTATTCATTCCCACTGATGCTACTGCGATTTCGGGGCGGACTCTCTCCAGGAATTGAATAGTGCTGGAGGTTATACTTCCATGGTGAGCAACTTTTAGGATATCACTTTTAAGTACATGTTCCCAATTCAACAAATATTTTTCAGCTGCTTCTTCTATATCACCTGTAAACAAAAAACTGGAATTTTTATAGACTAATTTTAACACAATTGAATGGTTATTGAAATTATTTTCATTCCCATAGAGAAACAAATTCGAAGAGTTGAGTACTAATAATTCAATATCATTGCTAAATTTAATAACATCCCCTACAGTTCCCCTGTGGTATGATATAGAATCATCTTTATCTATTATATTGAGTAATTCCTTATAAATATTATTATTGGTTGCAACTCCACTATCAAGGACAGTGCAGACTTCCAATTCTTTAATAACAGGTATTAGTCCTTCTAAATGGTCTAAGTCGGGATGTGTCAAAACTAACAGATCTATCCTGTTTATTCCTAATCTCCTCAAATAAGGTATAACAATCTTTTTGCCCACATCAAAGTCTCCATACGGAGTACCTCCTCCATCTATCAAGATATTTTTTTTGTCAGGAGTTTGAACTAGAATAGAATCGCCTTGTCCAACATTAATAAAATGAACATTGAGGTATTTCGGTGTAAAACAGATTGGAGCCATAACGAATATAACTAAAGAAGAAACAGTAATAAATAAGGTTTTTCTCTTTTTTCCCAGATCCATTCCCGACCAAAAACAAGAAAAAATCGGTACAATCAAAAGCAAAGCATAGTAGTAGACCATTTGATATACTTTTGGTTGGGCAACATATTGGAAGGCAATAGGTAATGAAGATAGAGATTCGGTTATTAATATTAATGTATTGATTAGCAATTGGTTTAAATAAACAAATAACACGCCTAAAGGTATAAATATGAAAGATATTATCACTATAATAATTCCTAAAATTAATATAAGACTGATTAATGGCACTATGATAAGGTTTGCCACAATACCAATAAAGGAGATTTTATAAAAATAGTAGGCTGAAAGGGGTGCCATTCCTAACCATGCAGATAGGGAAATTGTAAGTGATTGTAAAATATAATGATTTAATTTTTCAGAATTAAAATATACTGATAGTACCAAAGGAAGAAAAATAACAAAAAATGTTGTAGTATATGATAACAAAAATCCTGCATCAAATAGTAATAATGGTTGATAGAGAAGCAGTAGCAGGGCTGAAAAATAAATGCTGTTAAAAATATGGTAGGGTCTATTTAAGTACATAGCTATCAGCATAATAATCAGCATAAGAGTAGCTCTGCAAACTGAGGCACGCAAACCGGTTATTGCTGCATATGCTATTAATAAAACAATTATAAAAATGTAACAGAGTTTTTTCCTTGACCGAAGTACTTTGATTGTCTTGAATAAATAAAAAAGGGCTCCAGCTATAATGCCGACATGTAAGCCTGAAATGGCAAGTATATGTATTACTCCAGCATCCTGAAACATAACCTCCCATTCAACAGGCATATCCTTCCTGGTACCCGTTATAATCGCTTTTATCATCGTATTGTACGGGTAAAGATATAGCCTATCAATATTATCTTCTATTTTTTCCCTTAAGTAATGAATATAACCATACAAACTGAATTGTTTTTTTGTAGATATGAGCATAACCTGTTCAACATTAATATTGTCTAAAACAAAAATCTGTTGTCTGACTAAGTATTCCTGATAATTAAAATCACCAAAATTCTTAGGATGCTCTGCTTCTTTAAGGTGTACTTCTGCCCGAATCAATTCTCCGTATCTGAACTGTCTGCCTTCCCCAAATACTTTTAATAATACTTTACCTTTTGCAGGATAGTATTTATTATCCTTTTCAAAATAATGTGCCTGAATAATGATCTCTTGATATAATGCCTCCATACTATAATCATTATTTTTAACAATTCCTGTTATGAATCCCTGTGAATTTAAAAATCTATGTATATGATTGGAACCATGTGGCTGACTTTGATATGTAGCATTAAACAATCCTAAAAATGTAAAGCATAATAATAGTAAAATAGCAGCTATTTTAGCATTCAAACGGAAAAAGACAAAACAAAGCAATGCAAGCAATATACATGTTGTATAAAGAATTTTATGAACAGGAAGAAAAACAGTTCTTTGAAGGATTATTCCGATAATATAAAAGACCAGAATGGACGACAATGGACCTCGAAAGATAGATAGTGGATTAAAAGATTTAATAGACAGTAATCATCTCCTTAATTGTATTAAATTTTTTTTCACCTATTCCAGGAACATTTCTTATTTCTTCGATCTTTTTAAATAAACCATTTTTATTACGATAATCGATGATTCGTTGAGCCAGGGTCGGCCCTATTCCATCTAATGCCTCCAATTCCCAGGAAGTACAATTATTTATATTGATTAAATTATCTGTTTTATAATAATTATATTGCTGGCTGCTTATATTTGTATCACTATTCAATAATAAGTTTGCTTCTTCACCCTCTATTATGTAAGGAATGACTATTTTTTGCCCATCAAAAATAGGTGTCGCCAGATTTACCGCATCGGGATTAGCATTACTTTTTGTATTTCCAGCTATTTTCACAGCATCAATTACTCTTTTACCTTTTGGGAGTTCATAGACACCAGGATTATTTACGGCTCCGGTAATGTGGACAATGCAGTAATCATTTTCAATACTTTCATTACTTCTTAAACCAATATCAACATCAGTCTGAGTAGCCGGAATAATGGTAATAGAATTTTTTTCTTGAAAATACAATTTGAAGCCATAAAATATTAGCAGTACAGTTATTATGAGCAACAAAATTATTTTTTCTTGTCTGGATAAAACAGGCAACTGTGTATCCCCTTCTATTTTTTTATTTTTTGGAAATAGGCTTTAGCGTCCCCAACAGTATAAAGAGAACCGGTTATACAGATTACATCATCCTCCTGCGCTATCTGTAATGATTTTTCAATTGCATCTGAGACATTTTTCGTTTCAATAAGTTTATCTGCATCTATATAGTGTTTTGCTATCTCATATAAAATCGGTAAAGGGGTTGCCCGTGGACTATCAGCCATAGTAAGTATTACCTGATGGGCTTGAGGAATTACAGTCTTAATAATTGCAGAATAATCTTTATCCTGGAAAATTCCCAGAATAACAATAATTTTTTTATCAGGTAAAAGTTTTTTCATATTGAAAATAAATTGATTAATCCCATTGGAATTATGCGCACCATCCAATATTATCATCGGTTTTTCCCTAATTATCTCAAAACGGCCGGGCCATCGACTATCCTTTGTCCCATTAATAATATCTTCATTTTTAATTTTTACATTCATATTTTTAAGTAATTCTATTGTTGCAATAGCTAAAGAGGTGTTTTCTATCTGATATTCCCCTGCCAATGGTACAAAAACACTTTTTAAATCGTTAAAAACCCCTTTATAATCAAAATAGTTTCCATCTAATTGGGATTTAATTGGAATACTATTAATCTCTTTTCCATAACTATACAAAGGTGAGTCCATTTTTAATGCAATATCTTTAATTACTTTTCCAGCTTCTGGTAATTGCAAAGCACTTACAACTGGAGTATTTTTTTTAATTATAGCTCCCTTTTCAGCAGCTATTTTACTTAAAGTATTTCCAAGCCTATCTACATGATCAAAATCAATATGTGTTATGACTGATACAAGCGGGCGACAAACATTTGTAGCATCAAGTCTTCCTCCCAATCCTACTTCTATCACAGCGAAATCTACCATTTTCTCATAAAAGTAGAGAAAGGCCATTGCTGTTACAACTTCAAAAAAAGTAGGATGCTGACAACCTGCAGTATTTGATACTTTTTTAATAGCAGGTTTTATTTTTTCCAGATAATCATAAACTTCATGTTGGCTAATAAATTCTTCATTTATTTTAATCCTTTCTTCAAAAGAAACCAGATGTGGAGAGGTGTATAATCCCACCCTATATCCTGCGCTCTTTAATATGGATTGAATCACAGTGGATGTCGAGCCCTTTCCATTTGTTCCCGCTACATGAATCGTTCTAATCTTTAGATGAGGGTTATCGAGCAATGATAATAGTTGGGAAATATTATTTAGACCCAATTTAATACCAAATTTATTTAAGTTATAGATATATTCAATTGATTTTTGATAATTGTTCTTCATATTATTTTATGGTTTTTAGGTTCTGGATAAGTTTATCCCTGATATCCGCTATTTCCTTTATTTTTTCCTTTTCTTTATCTATTATTGACTGTGGGGCTTTATTAAGAAAATCGGTATTATTTAATTTCTTGTTGATAAGTATCAATTCTTTTTCAATTTTTGTCAATTTTTGTTCTAATCTCTCTACCTCTGCTTCTATATCAATTACACCCTTTAAAGGAATAAATATTTCAATATCCTCCAGAACTCCCATTGCTGAATATTCAGGTTTTTTAAGGTCATTCCCCATCAAGATATCATCAACATGAGCAAGATTTCTTAAATATGCGATATTTTCTTGAATTAGTTCCTCTTTTTTGCTATTAACTACTCTGATTTGTAAATCTAACTTTCTGGTAAGGGGTATATTCATTTCTGCTTTAATGTTACGTACAGTCTTAATTAATTCCTGAATAACAGTTACCTCTCCTTGAACAAGGTGCTTCAGATTATATTTCTCATTCATTGCAGGCCATTCACTCAAAGAAATACTGAGAATATCATTTTCATGTGGCATTTTTTGCCAGATTTCTTCAGTAATAAATGGCATAAAAGGATGCAATAATTTCATGGTATTGCCCAAAACATACCATAGAACGTATTGTGTTGTTTTTCTTTCTTTACTGTTATCTGAACTATACAGAGGTCTTTTACTCAATTCCACATACCAGTCACAAAAATAATTCCAGGTGAATTCATAAATAGATATTGCCGCATCACCAAACTTATAATTTTTCAAACTATCAGTTACTTTTTTAATACATTTATTTAAATGGCCCAATATCCATTTATCAAAAAGATTGAATTCAAGGTCTTCCACTTCAACATCAGAAGGGTCAAAGTCTTTCAGATTTGTAAGAGAGAATCTCGCAACATTCCATATCTTATTTGTAAAATTACGATATGTTTCTATCTTGTCTTCTGATAATCTTATAAAATTAGCTTGAATAGTTAATGAAGCAAGAGTCATTCTTAAAGCATCTGCTCCAAACTGGTCAATAATTAATAATGGATCAATTACATTTCCTCTTGACTTACTCATTTTTTTTCCTTCAATATCCTTCACAAGCGGGTTAATGAAGACATCTTTAAAAGGCACTTTTTTCATAAATTTGAGGCCCATAACCATCATTCTGGCAACCCAGAAGAAGATGATATCAAATCCAGTAACTAAAAGATTTGTAGGATAAAAATCCTCCAAATCTGCTGTTTGTTCAGGCCATCCCATAGTAGAAAATGGCCATAAAGCTGAGCTAAACCATGTGTCCAGGACATCTGTATCCTGAATTAAATTTTTGCTATGGCATTTTGGGCATTCATCAGGGTCTTCCATTTCAACTATTACTTCAGAACAATCCTGGCAATACCAGACCGGAATACGATGTCCCCACCATAATTGTCTGGAGATACACCAATCCTTGATATTATACATCCATTCAAAATATACTTTTGACCATCGATTTGGAACAAATTCTGTTTCTCCTTCCTGGACTGCCTTGATTGCTGGTTGTGATAATTCTTTCATCTTAATAAACCACTGTGGAGAAAGATATGGTTCAATAACTGTATCGCATCTATAACAATGCCCTATAGCATGCCCGTAACTCTCTTCTTTTTCCATATAACCCTGTTGCTGCAGGTCAGCCAACACTTTTTTTCTGGCGTCCTGCATAGTAAGATTAGCATATTTACCAGCATTGCTATTCGTAATACCATTATTTTCTATAATATTTATTTCTTTTAAATTATGCCTCTTTCCAAGCTCAAAATCATTTAAATCATGAGCAGGAGTAATTTTTACCGCTCCAGTGCCAAACTCTGGGTCAACGTATTTATCAGCAACGATAGGCAGCTCTCTTCCCACTAAAGGCAGTATTGCAATTTTACCGATATACTTCAAATATCTCTTATCATCAGGGTTAACAGCAATTGCAGTATCTCCCAGCATTGTTTCCGGCCTGGTTGTAGCTACAGTAATAAAAGTTTCTGGGGAATCTTTTAGCGGATATTTAATATAATATAATTTTGAATTTTCTTCTTTGGATTCTACTTCTATGTCCGCCAATGCAGTCTGACAACGGGGACACCAATTAATGACATAATTAGAACGATAAATAAGTCCTTCCTTATATAATGACACAAACACTCTTCTTACAGCTTTTGATAATCCTTCGTCAAGAGTAAATCTCAAGCGAGACCAGTCACATGAACAACCCATTTTTTTTAACTGGTTAAGAATATTTGAGCCATACTCATCTCTCCATTGCCACGCTCGCTCCAAAAACTTCTCCCGTCCTAAGTCATATCGGGATTTTCCTTCTTTGGCAATTTCTCTCTCTACTACATTTTGAGTAGCGATACCAGCATGGTCTGTTCCTGGAAGCCATAGAACATTAAATCCCTGCATTCTTTTCCAACGTACAATTATGTCCTGCAGTGTATTGTTAAGCGCATGCCCTATGTGCAGTGAGCCGGTAATATTTGGTGGAGGTATTACAACAGAATAATTGTTATTCCTGTCTTCACCATTTTTAGCATGAAAGAGATTATTATCTAGCCAAAATTGGTACCATCTATCTTCTACCAACTTCGGATCATAGACTTTTGATATATTACTTTCTTCATATTGCTTATTTTCCATATTCAATCTCCTGAAATTTTTTATTTTAAATAATAAGCAAAGCAGTATTAAAAAAACCCTTTTCATCCCGGTAAGGACGAAAAGGGTTCGTGGTACCACCTTAATTCCTGTTTTTCCAGTTGCTAATATTAAATTAGCCTTATTGTATACTAAACAGGCACTTAAATAGTGTTAACGGTACTGCCGTTGAAACTTACTTAAATTTCAGTAAAAGGCTCAGGGGAGACTTTCAATAAGAATACTCCAAATTCTTATTTACTCTATCCCTTCACCGCCTAATTATTTATTTGATATACTACTATTATTATTTTTGCTTGTCAAGAAAAAGATAAAATTTGAATAATGTATATTATTAATTATTATGCAGTTTCTTTAATTTGCTTATCTTTAACTCTAGTTAGTAATGGCATTGCGTTATTTTCTATAACATCATCAGTGATGGTGCATTCTTTTATATTTTTAAGTGAAGGAATTTCATACATGATATCAAGTAATGATTCTTCAATGATTGATCTCAACCCACGTGCTCCTGTTTTCCTGCTTAAAGCTTTTTGCACCACAGATTCCAAAGCAGATTGGGAAAATTTCAATTCTACACCCTGATTTCTGAAAATCTGTTTATATTGCAGAGTAATAGCGTTCTTTGGTTTAATCAGGATATCCATCAGATCATCTTTATTAAGTTCTTCAATAGCAGCGATTATAGCTAATCTGCCAACTAATTCTGGAATCAAACCAAACTTAACTAAATCTTCAGGTAAAACATTACTTAAGACGTTATTCTGCTCTTCCAACTTAGTCTTATTCATACTTTCAGCATTAAAACCGATATTACGAGTCTGTAGTCGGCCTTTTATGATGTTTTTCAATCCTTCGAAAGAACCACCACAGATAAAAAGTATCTGTGATGTATCAATATCAATATTTTTCTGGTGAGGGTGTTTCCTCCCTCCCTGTGCAGGCATAGTTGCAATAGTCCCTTCCAAAATTTTCAATAATGCCTGCTGTACCCCTTCTCCTGATACATCTCTAGTAATAGATGGGTTTTTAGACTTCCTGGTAATCTTGTCTATCTCATCTATATAAATAATTCCCATCTGTGCACTTTCAATATCTTCATCTGCTGCATGGTATAATTTGAGCAAAACATTCTCAACATCATCACCAACATAACCAGCCTCAGTAAGAGTTGTTGCATCAGCAATGGCAAAAGGTACTTCCAATATTTCAGCTAAAGTCTTTGCCAGAAGAGTTTTTCCACAACCACTGGGACCAAGCAGTAATACATTACTCTTGTCCAGTTTTATAAAATCCCTGTCTTTATCTTTTTTTGATTTATCATTCTTTTTATAAAGATTGTTTTTAATTCTTTGATAATGGTTATAAACAGCTACAGAAAGTATCTTCTTTGCACGTTCCTGTCCTATCACATATTGATCCAGGTATCCTTTTATTTCAACAGGTGTAGGGATTTTTTTGGTTGAAAAATCCTTCTTAGTCTTTTTTTCTTTGTCTTCACTCAGAATATAATTACATACCTGAATACATTCGCCACAAATATTAACACCACCAGGACCAGATATTATTTTCCCAACTTCTGCCTGTTCTTTTCCACAAAATGAACATTTCATTTTATTCTGCTCCTGAATCTATTTCTTTTCCACATCTATATGTTTTTTAATAACCTCATCGACCAATCCGTAATCTTTTGCCTCATCAGCAGTCATAAAATAATCACGGTCAGTATCTTTCTCTACTCTTTCCAGAGCTTGTTCTGTATGAAATGCAATAATCTCATTTATCTTTTTCTTAATTCTGAGCAGTTCTTTAGTCTGGATTTCTATGTCAGATACCTGACCTTCAGCTCCTCCCAGAGGCTGATGTATCATGATTCTAGAGTTGGGCAAAGCAAATCTCTTGCCTTTGGTTCCAGATGCAAGAATCAGGGCAGCTCCACTGGCAGCCATTCCAAGACATGTGGTAGAAACATCTGATTTAAGATATTGAATTGTGTCATAGATAGCAATAGTAGAACTTACCGAACCACCAGGGCTGTTAATATAAAGATGAATATCTTTATCCGGATCGCTTGCCTCTAAAAAAAGAAGCTGGGCAATTATTATATTAGCGGTCTGATCATCAATTGGACTTCCTAAAAATATTATCCTGTCTTTTAACAGACGTGAATATATGTCATAAGATCTTTCCCCTTGTGGAGTCTTCTCAACAACAATAGGTACTAAATACATTTATATTTCCTCCTTATTTTTCAACAATACTAACCTTCCCAGAGAGTATCTCAATTGCTTTTTCCCTTTTAATTTGCTCTTTAAGGTTTTCTAAGGTCTTATTTCTTTCAAACATTGCTCTGACTTTTAAAGGCTTTTGATTTGTACTCTCTGCTATTTCTTCAATTCTATTGTTGACCTCTTCTTCAGTAACAGTAATCTCATTATCGAGTATTACTTTATCAATTATTAGTTCCTGTTTGATCTGTTTTTCTGCAATTACACGATATTCCTGCCGAACTTTTTCTTCATCTGCTTTAATTAAATTGTAATAAGATTCAAGGCTCATATTTCTTATCTTTAAATCTTCTTTTAAGTCTTCCATCATTTTATCAAGCTGTTTTTCAATCAATACTTCCGGAACATCAAATATGCACTTTTCTGAAACCTTTTCCATCAATGAATCTTGAAACTCTCTATCAGATTCAAATTTTGCCTGAGCTTCCAGTTGCTTTTTTACAAATGTTCTTAGATCATCTAATTTCTCATAATCACCAACACTTTTGGCAAAATCATCATTTAACTCAGGCAATTCTTTTTCTTTTATTTCAGAAACCTTTACCTTATAAATAATTTCTTTTCCAGCTATCTTTTTGTCATCTACCTGTTCAGGAATTTTAACTTTTATGTCTTTTTCATCATCAGGCTTAACACCCAGCAAATTTTCGTTAAACTCAGGTGGAATTCTGTCACCAAGCTGAATTATTTGTTTTTCTTTCTTGCTGTCTTCCAATGGTTTTCCATCAAGAAAGGCTTCATAATCAATTACCAGAAAATCTTCAGGTTTTGACTCTCTGTTCTCTACTTCTATTAATTTTCCATGACTTTCTCTAATTCTTTCTAATTCTTCATCTACTTGCTCTTCATTTATCTTAAACGGTCTTCTCTCCACTGAAATATCATCAAGAGCAGGTGTTTCAAATTCTGGTTTTAATTCTAAAGTCATTGTATATATAAATGGTTTATCTTTTTCAATTTGTACTAAATCTATTTTAGGAACATCTATTGGGTCAAATTCGCTCTTTTCTAATGCTATGTTATAACTATCTTTGATAAGCTTTTCGGCAACCTGTTGACCGATATATTCTTTTCCTAAATTCATTTCAATTATATTAACAGGCACTCTCCCGGTTCTGAAGCCAGGAATTTTTACTCTCTTAGAAAAATCATTGTAAGTATCTTTAAAAGTATCATTAACCTTATCTTTTTCTATAGTGACTTTTATTTCTATTCTATTATTCTCTCTGTCCCCTTTTTCAATGTGAACCATAATATCATTCCTCCATAACTATCACATATCATAATAAAACCGCAAATAAAATTTGCGGTATTTTTGGTGCGAAGGGCGGGACTCGAACCCGCATGGAGTTACCCACTGGATCCTAAATCCAGCGTGTCTACCGGTTCCACCACCCTCGCTTATATATTATTGGTGGGCTGTACAGGATTCGAACCTGTGACACCCTGATTAAAAGTCAGGTGCTCTACCTCCTGAGCTAACA
>JAXGTM010000049.1:0-13014 GCA_040774925.1 Atribacterota bacterium
ACGCGTAAATTCTCTTTACCGGAACCTGATTAATATAGTATCCTATCTCTATAGGAAAGAACGGTAATGTGTAAACACATCATGAAAGTAATACAATTTAGTAATACGCAATAGATATTAGATAATTAAATAACCTGTCAACGTTGTTAAAATAAATGATTTAAAGTTATTTAAAGTGATTAAAATCAGTATGAAATGGGCACAAATGCTAAAACATTTGTGCCCAGAATAATGTTCGAGTAAAACTGACATGAATTTGATTGGTATAGTCAGGATATAATAGGGGAAATCATGAGTGAAATAGAGTACAAGCATTCTGATGATAACGGAAATGGGCTTCTGGAACTGGAAGTTAAGGATTTGACTAAAAGATTTGGCGGACTTACTGCTGTTTCGAATTTTAATTTTGAATTGAAAAAAGGTGCATTTGTCAGCCTCATTGGCCCTAATGGGGCAGGCAAAACTACAGTTTTCAACCTCTTAACAGGTGTATTGAAATCTGATAGCGGAAACATTATTTTTCATGGTGAAGATATCACAAAACTTCCTCCACATCATATTTCATCCAGAGGGATAGTACGTACTTTTCAAAATATACGTTTATTATCCGGTTTGAATGTTTTTCAAAACATACAGGCGGTCTTCCACAATTACCTGACCTATTCCTTTCCTGGCGCCATCTTTAACAACCATATTTATCAGGAACAGGAAGAGGAAATGAACAGAAAAATTGAGGATATGCTTAAAACCTTCAACCTAACAGAATACAGCAACAGCAATGTTTCTGACCTGGCTTACGGTATACAGCGTAAAGTAGAAATAGTGCGTGCGATTGCTTATAATCCCAAAATACTCTTATTAGATGAACCTACCGCTGGCCTTACACCCACCGAAGCAGATGAAATAATAAATATGGTCTTAGAACAAAAAGCAAAACTTGGCTTCAGCGTAATTATTGTGGAACACGACATGAGGCTGGTGATGACTGTTAGTGAGCGGATCACTGTCATGGATAATGGAAAAATAATTGCTCAGGGTACACCAAGAGAAGTACAAAATAACGAAGATGTTATAATGGCATATTTGGGGAAAAATTCTTTTCGGGCTAAGAAATAGGAGGGAATAATATTGTTATTGCAATTAAAAGATATAACAGCCGGTTATGGTGAGAGTAATGTTCTACACAATATTAATATACAGGTAGACAAGGGAGAAATTGTGTCCCTGATTGGTTCAAATGGTGTGGGAAAGACTACAACCTTAAGATGCATCATGGGTATTATCAGGCCGAAAACAGGTTCTATTGAATTTAACCAGCAGAATATAAATACCCTTCCATCATATAAAATTGCCAGCTCTGGAATATCCTATTGCCCTGAAGGGAGAGAATTATTTGGAAATTTATCGGTATATGAAAATCTCCGAATGGGAGCATATCTTATCAAAGAACACAATGAAATGAAAAGTAGATTGGAATGGGTCTACGGACTCTTTCCTAAATTGTATGAAAGAAGAAATCAGATATCCTCGTCATTGAGTGGGGGAGAACAGCAGATGCTGGCAATTGCCAGGGCTATCATGCCCTCGCCAAAGCTTATCCTGTTGGATGAGCCCTCATTAGGTTTAGCACCCATTATTGTAGACCATATCTATGAAAAAATTATTGAGATAAATCAGCTGGGCACACCTATCCTATTAGTTGAACAAAATAGCGACCTGGCCCTGGAGATATCGAAGCATTCCTATATTATGGAGAAGGGTCAGATTCGGCTGGAAGGTGATAGTAAAGAGTTGTTGAAAAATGATTATATTAAAAATGCCTATTTAGGTGTAGTTTAGATATTGAGGTATTTTGAGATAGAGAGAAGGAGTTTAGAATGGGCTTATATTTATTGCAACAGGTTGTTAACTCATTAATCTATGGCAGTGTAATCGGGTTTCTGGCCATAGGCTATACCATGATTTATGGGATTTTAGGGCTTATTAATTTTGCCCATGGTGAAATATTTATGATAGGTGCATTCACCTGTTATATACTGGTTACATTTTATAAGATGTCTTTTATTATTGGAGTTATAGGCGCAGTTTGTGCCTCTGTACTGGTCGGATTATTATTATATTATCTTGTTTATAGACCATGTATAAGAAATAAAGCACCTATTGTAGCCGTCTTTATTGCTTCATTTGGAGCCTCTTTAGGGCTGAGATACCTCTTTATGATGATTTTTAGTGATCAGGGAAGAGCCTTTCCTGCACCATCATACCTGAGAGGTATGCATATGGTTGGCCAGATTATGGTCAGCACCAGAGACCTGGTAATGTTTGTTGTTACCATCATTGTTATGCTCATTATCACCTACCTGATTAAATATACCAAAGTCGGTATTGCTATGAGGGCTGTGTCTTACAATATAAAAATAGCAGAAACGATGGGAATAAATTCTAATAAGGTTATAGTTTCAACCTTTATTATAGGTTCAGCACTGGCTGGTATCTCATCAATCCAATACGGGCTTAACTACGGTGTCTTACAGCCGACTATGGGCTTTACCCCTGGCTTAGAAGGCTTCATAGGAGCCGTTATTGGCGGAATAGGGAATGTGCCGGGAGCCATGATTGGAGGATTTATTGTCGGCATCGGGGAAATACTTTTCGTCGCCTTCCTTCCCTCACATCTTTCAGCCTTACGCCCTATCTTTGTCTGGGGACTATTGTTTCTTATACTATTTCTCAAACCGACAGGATTATTCCGTCCTAATGTAAAATATGAAGGAACATGGGGGGAATAAATAATGAATTCAACAAAGATAAAATCTTCAATCATCATCATTGCTATAATAGCAGTACTGCTTTATCTGGCTGAAACCTATCTTGGCGGATTCAAACTACAGCTGGTCAGATTAGTAGGTATCAACTCTATTATCGCTATTGGAGTAAATATCACAAATGGTTATACCAATATTTTTTCTCTTGGTTTTGGTGGAATAATGCTGGTTGCTGCCTACACTTCTATACTATTCACTATGCCAGTCTCCTACAAAGCATCATTTCTGCATCTGCCTTTATGGCTAGAACAGGCACAACTTCCTTTCTTAGTAGTAATGGTAATAGGTTCAATATTGGGGGTTATTACAAGTGTTGTTTTAGTCTTCCCTGCCTTCAGGTTGAGGGGTCATTATTTTATCCTGGCTTCTATGGGGATAAACATTGTCATTGCTAACCTGGCTGAAAACTTACATAATTACACACAGGGCTCACATGGACTAAGAAATGTCCCTGCTTACACCAATTCCTGGTGGATTTATGGAATACTATTACTTACTATCTTTTTTGTCTGGAGGCTGATGAAATCCAAATTCGGCAGGGCATTGGTATCCATATCTAAAGACCAGAAGCTGGCAGCAGTGATGGGTATCGATATTGTTCGTTATAAGATATATGCTTTTATAATTGGAAGCTTCATCGTAGCTATCGGCGGTGTACTCTGGGTTCATCTGATACAGTGTATAAATCCGCAGGCTTTTAATCTCATGTTTGTCTTTGAATTAATAGCCATGCTGGCAATTGGAGGTATAGGAACAATCTCGGGAGCAATATTAGGGGCGACCATTGTAACCGTATTTACCCAGGCAGCAGCACCGATACAGGAAGGGTTCAGCCTGTTCGGAATGAATATCCCTCCCATGTATGGATTGGTCAACCTGTTAATGGCAATAATCATTATATTAATAATGATATATCGTCCGGATGGTATCATGAGGAGTAAAGAGATTAACCTGGAATCAATCTTTAAAATATTTAAAGTTAGTCCGGATACTGCAAAAAAATGAGGTGTTAAAAATGAAAAAATTGACCAGAGATAAAGTAGTCTATGCGATGGATAAGAACAATCCTCCTGCACTCCATATAGACCCCGGAGAAACAGTCATTCTTGAAACAGAAGATTGTTTCTGCTATCAGATTACCTCAGATGAGGTAGTCCTTAATGAAGATTTTGATTACTCCAGGATAAATCCTGCTACAGGTCCTATCTTTATCAATAGATGTGAGCCAGGAGATGTATTGGAAATTATCATTGAAAAAATTGAGATAGCATCCCAGGGGGCGGTAGAAGTTTTCCCCGGATGGGGACCTCTGGGAGATAAGGTTACAAAAGCAGAAACAAAGATTGTACCTATAAAAGATGGTATGGCAATCTTTAATCATATCTCACTACCTGTTAAGCCCATGATAGGTGTGATAGGAGTAGCGCCTTCAGGTGAACCAGTCCCCTGCGGAAGCCCTGGGCCACATGGAGGCAATATGGATACCGCTGATATTGTTGCAGGTAATAAGTTATTTCTGCCGGTCTTTGTGCCGGGTGCCGGACTTGCACTGGGCGATCTCCATGCAGTTATGGGGGACGGAGAAGTCGGAGGAACAGGTGTAGAGATAAGAGGAGAAGTAACCATCAAGGTAAATGTTTTAAAAGATATTAACCTGACACATCCCATCTTAGAAAGTGAAGAAGACTATTATCTCATAAACAGTGCCCTTACTTTGGATGAGGCAATTAAGATAAATACGGAAAAGGTAGTGGAATTTATTAAAGAAAAGAGCAGCCTGAACTGGAATCAATCTTATATGATGGCAGGAATAGCTACAGATTTGAAAATCAGTCAGGTGGTAAATCCTCTGAAAACCGTCCGTACCCGTATCCCTAAAAAAATATTAATAAAACCATAAATAAAACAGATTTACACAAATTATCATTTTAATAAAATAATAATGATATAATAATTATTGTGCAACATAATATAATAGATAAAAATTATGGAAACTAAAAATAAGCTACGAAAAAATACAAGAAATATTTTAAAATAGATAATTAGTTGTTCTGATTTTTTTATTTTCTACTTATTAGCCCATACAGTTAAGCGCAATTAGTTTAGTTGCATCAGATTTGTCAATGATTTAAAACTACATTTAATAAGCCAATATGTCATACAATAGTTCAAACAGAGGAGGCAGTAAAATGCTTGGAAATTTTGGCAAATATATAGATATCGATCTAAGTAAAAATTCAATAAAAGAATACCCTATTCCCGAGGAATGGTATGAGAAACATATTGGAGGGAGTGGAATAGCCGGGCGAATTCTTCTTAAAGAGCTTGACCCTAAAACAGACCCTCTTTCAGAAGACAATATACTGGTACTGGCAACAGGTCCATTTTGCGGATTAGGAGTAGCTGGTTCGAGCAGGATGGTCATGATGGGCAAATCTCCAAAGAACAATTCGCTCAATGAATCCTATGTTGGCGGAAAGATGGGAGATGTTTTGGGCAAATCTGGATATGATGGGATTATAATTCGCGGTAAATCCCACAAGCCTGTTTATATAGAACTAAACAATGGTAATGCCCAAATTCTCCCTGCAGAGGAACTGTGGGGACTCGACCCTTACCAATTAGAAGAGAGATTATCCATAGAAGACAAAAATACCTCCCTTGCCTGTATCGGTAAAGCAGGGGAGAATCAGGTTATTCCATCCTGTGTGATTATTGACAGAAACAGGGCCCTTGGCAGACCTGGTTTTGGTGCGGTTATGGGGGCTAAAAACCTCAAAGCGATAAAAGTAAAGGGCAATCTTAAAAAGAAGCTTGCCAGTAAAGATAAATTTAAAGAACTGAGAGTATCATATGCCAGACAACTAATGAGTCCAACAAACCCCGGTCCTCATTCACTCAGTAAGCTAGGTACAGCTGGTGGAACGCATGCAAATAGTCAGGCGGGAAATCTCCCCACCAAAAATTTTCAAAGTGGTCAATACTACTACTCAGAACAGATTACAGGTAAGACCTTAGTAGAAAGCGATATCTGGGTCAAAAAAGATACCTGTACTGGTTGTCCGGTTGGCTGTAAAAGAGTTGTAAAAGGGACTTACAATAATCAGGAATTTGGTGAAGAATGGGGTGGCCCGGAATATGAAACAATTGGTGCATTTGGCTCCATGCTTTTAATCAACGACCTCTCTGCAATAAGTTTATTTAATAAAAAATGCAATCAATACGGCTTAGATACCATCAGTATAGGAGTAAATATAGCTTACCTTATGGAAGCAACAGAGAAGGGCCTCTTAAAAGATGAGGATAAAATCGACTGGGGGGATACTGTGGCAGTAGATGAACTGATAGAGAAAATTGTCGAAAGAAAAGGAATAGGTGATTGGATTGCCAGGGGAGTCGACTATTTGACAAAAAAAGTTGGCGATGGCTCCTTCTTTGCACATACCAAGAATCAGGAAACCCCCATGCATGACCCGAGAGTAAAGTATTCTTTAGCTCTTTATTATGCCAGCAGCCCAAAGGGTTCAAACCATATGAATGGAGTACATGACCCAACACCACCACATAGTGAACTCAAGTTGCCGGACAACCCAAGAAGAAGTTGGAAAGACAGAGCGCTGATTGCAGGAGAATATTTACGTTTACGCTCCTTTACTGACTCTCTTATTCTATGTGCGCTCATATCAGATATGTCAGACAGAGGTTCATATCTAATTCCTCTGGTAAGAGAGATGCTGACAGCCGCAACCGGTAAAGAAATCAGTGTAGATGAAATGCTTAAAATAGGAGAAAGAAATGAAGCTCTCTTAAGAATATTTGCCGAAAGAGTCGGTTATACCCGCAAAGATGATTACCTCCCCAGGAGATTATTAGAAGCACAGGCTTCCACAGGATTTAATCTTGAGGAAAAGATGTTAGAAAAGACCATAGATGATTTTTACCTCCTTTACGGTTATGGAATATATGGTCCAACTGAGGAAAAACTGGCAGAACTTGAACTTTTAGATGTTTAAAAAAGTTCAAACAATTATAATAGGTTGAGATATTATTTTTTATATTTGAATAAAAAGAGTCTTTTCAGCCATTAAATTACCTACAGATAAAACCAAAGAAGATTATTAATATTTATAATAAAAGAATTAAGAATAATAAATGAGGAGGGGAAATAGATGAGTGAAAAAATACAAATCTTTCCCAATGATCCGGTACTTCATCATTTTGAACAAATTAGTAAGATTCCCAGATGTTCAGGAAATGAAAAAGCCATCAGTGACTATCTAGTATCTTTTGCTCATGCAAGGAACCTTGAGGTAGAACAGGATGATGCACTAAACGTTTTAATCAAAAAACCAGCTTATCCGGGATATGAGAAGGCACCAACAGTTATCATACAGGGTCATATGGATATGGTATGCGATAAGAATAAATCGAAAGAGCACAATTTTGAAACAGACCCTATTGAACTACGTGTGATAGGTGACATGCTCTATGCCACAGATACTACCCTGGGCGCAGACAATGGCATTGCAGTGGCCTATGGACTGGCCTTGTTAGACTCAGACGATATTCCACATCCTCCCCTCAGAGTGCTTTTAACTACAGAAGAGGAAACCGGTTTAAAAGGGGCAGCCGCCTTAGAC
The DNA here is from genome assembly GCA_040774925.1 of Atribacterota bacterium. Classification (GTDB taxonomy): domain Bacteria; phylum Atribacterota; class Phoenicimicrobiia; order Phoenicimicrobiales; family Stramentimicrobiaceae; genus Stramentimicrobium. The sequence continues at coordinate 7,466 of JAXGTM010000049.1, forward strand.
CCAAAATTTCTCGAAGGGGATATGCTCATAAATGTCGATAGTGAAGAGGAAGGAAATCTTTTCACCAGCTGTGCCGGAGGTATAAAAGCTATCCATTCTTTAAAAATAGAATGGGAAGAACCTCACAAAGATTATGTTGTTTATCAGATAGAGATAAAGGGCTTAAAAGGCGGTCATTCAGGAGCTGAAATAGATAAAGGCAGAGGAAATTCAAATAAACTTTTGGGAAGGTTTTTAAGCGACCTATATAAGGAAACAGAATTTCAGATTGGCAGGATAAATGGTGGCACCAAAATGAATACCATTCCAAGAGAAGCCGAAATAACTCTTTGTATTGACCCTGCTCATGGAAAAAAGCTATTCGATAAGATAAAAGAATATAATACGATTTTTCAAAAGGAATTACGGGTAACGGACCCTGAAGTCATTCTAAAAGCAATAAAATTAGAAAGAAATGATGGCAGAGTATTTTCAAAAGAGACAACCGAAAAATTAATAAACCTGCTCGTTATAATACCAAATGGAATTCAGTCAATGAGCGGAGATATTGCAGGTTTGGTAGAAAGTTCTACAAACTTGGGTGTTGTAGCTACTACTGATTCAGCCATATTATTTGAAAATGCAATCAGAAGCAATATAAAGAGTATGAAATACAATATACTAAACCAAATGAAAACCATTGCAAATATATTTAATATCGGGATAGAAATAGATTCTGATTATCCAGAATGGGAATATCAGGCTGATTCAAAATTAAGGGAAATATTTAAGAAAGTCTATAAAGATATGTACCAGAAAGAGCCAAAAATATCTGCTATTCATGCAGGGCTTGAATGTGGCTTTTTCAAAGAGAAGAATAAAAACCTCGACATAGTTGCGCTAGGGCCCAACATGTACGACATACATACCCCTGATGAACATATTAGCATTTCATCTCTAAAAAGAACCTGGGAATACCTGCTCAATGTTCTGAAACATATTAAAGAATCCTAATTTCTTTATCACTACACACCTGTTATTTACTTCTTGTTAAGGGCTGGTGTGTAATTTTTTCAACTTGTTTCCAAATAGACGTTTTTTAACGCAATTCCATGCTATGATTCTCAGCTACATATTGAGAACGGTATAAGCAAAACGCAAAAACAAGTCTGTCAGAAGAACCGTCCCTGTGACAACATGACAGCTGTGGTAGTAGAGGAAATTTGTATAGATTTCTGATAAAATAACGTTATTATACATATACATAAAAGGACATATTTAAAATGCCTAAAGAAAATGAAAATGAAATTATTATTTATACTACTGAAGATGGAAGAGAAACATTTGAAGTAAATTTAAAGGAAGAGACTGTCTGGTTAAATTTACTCCAAATAAGCAAACTATTCGATCGAGACAAATCCGTTATTTCAAGACATATAAAAAATGTATTTGAAACTGAGGAATTGAGTAGAGAATCAGTTGTTGCAAATTTTGCAACAACTGCCACTGATGGAAAAATATATAATGTAGATTTTTACAATCTTGACTTAATAATATCTGTCGGTTATCGTGTTAATTCCAAACGAGGTACCAAATTTCGTATCTGGGCAACTAATATCCTGAAAAATCATCTTATTCAGGGCTACACCATCAATCAAAAAAGATTACAGGAAAATCAGGCTAAGATTAAGGAATTACAGGAAACATCCAGAATGATAGAAAGATTGCTTTTACAACAAAACCTGCAATCAACTGAGGCAACCGGCTTATTACAAGTGATTCTGGATTATCAAAAAGCTCTGCACCTACTTGATGAATATGACCACCAGGAACTTCAAATAAAAGATGTCACAACTCATGAGATGTTTAAGATGACCCATGAGAAAGCTCGAAAAGAATTAAATAAATTAAAAGGCCAATACACATCCGGCCTATTTGGCCTGGAAAAAGATCAATCTTTCGCAAGCTCTATCGGTGCAATCTATCAAAGTTTTGACGGAAAAGAAGTATACCCCAGCATAGAAGAAAAAGCAGCACATTTACTCTATTTTGTGGTGAAAAACCATTCCTTTATTGATGGCAATAAACGCATAGCTGCATCACTTTTCCTCTGGTTCTTAAATGAGAATGGCGTTTTATACAAAGAAGATGGCAGCAAAAGAATTGCCGACAATGCTTTGGTAGCACTAACATTACTTATCGCAGAAAGCATGTCTGAAGAGAAAGATATAATGATTAAAGTGATTATCAATCTCATCAATAAAGAAAATTAAAACAGTTTTTTGTTGTATTTTTATAATTTTTAACATGCAAAAATAATGTTTTATCTTTGTCGTTGTGAACACAGCGAAAGCAGTGTGCGGCAACCCCTTTCTAATTGAAAACCTTATGTTAAAATAGTTTTTATGACAATACATCCATTTGTCATATCTCTTATACAATTGGAAAATTAATTCTTGACAAATGTTAGCAAATATGTTAACTTTTGTTCTGAAAGGAACAACATGTTATTACCTAAAAAAGAAGATTATACATTTTATCAAGGTAATAAACTACTGGTTGAGTTTTATTACACTAAGACAGGAGTGATGCCAGCCACCACACCACTTTTTTTTGTTTCTTTTTTAGGGGTAGAAAAATCATCATAACAAATGCATATATGAAACAATCACAAAAAGTGAGTAAAAAAGATTTAGACAAAGCAATTGCTTTAAAGAAAGATTATATATCTAGAGTGAGGCAGGGAGAATATTATGAGAAAGAATAAAAACTATTTAGACAAATTAATGCAAGATAATGAATTCAAAGAAAAGTTTAAAGAAGAATATCAAAATGTTTGTATTGGGGAACAGATTGCTAAAGCCAGATATAAGGCAAAATTGACCCAGGAAGAACTTGCCAGGCGGATAAATACAACCAAGTCAGCTATTTCAAGGTATGAGAGTGATAATTACCAGGGGTACAGTATTAGACTACTAAATAAAATAGCCAAAGCCTGTGATTCAGATCTTAAAATTGATTTTGTCCCCAAAACAAAATAGATTTATTGTTTTGGATACTACCTGTGTAATTATATAAATATAGTCAAAAGTTTACAGCATTTACCAATTTTCTTTCTTGCGAATATATCCCTATTGTTAGTCGTTGCGAACCTGCCTTCGGCAGGTGCGGCAATCTCATCCTCTATCGCCCACATTCTCAACCTCAATCAACAGTTTATACCAATAAGCACTGGTAAATATGTAAATTCACAGGATTATACTTGCATTGTTTCTGAACTATAAGTTATACTCTTTAGGGTATTCAATTTTATAACACTATTTTTGGCTGTTTTATATTTTTATTTAATATAGGAGTAGCGTGCTAAAACACGAAGTTTGTCAAACTAGATTAAGAACTAGTATATTTATTGATTATCGAAATATTCATTATTACTTATTTAGATACAAATGGGAAATTGATTGGGAGAAATTAAAAACCTACTTTGGAAAAAAGTATGATCTTCAGGAAATATATTTTTACGAAGGCCTTATAACCAAAACTGCATTTTTTGATACTCATCAAAATTGTAATTTAAATGATTTTAATAATCAGAAAAAAGAAAAAGAGACATTTTTTAGATTTCTCAAAAATAAGGGCTATATTGTTAGGACCAAACCTGTCCAAAGGCTTTATGATGATAGAACTAAAAGTTTTAAGCATAAATGCAATTTTGATGTTGAATTAACTATTGATGCCATTAACACTATAGACAAATATGATCAATGTATACTTGGTAGTGGTGATGGTGATTTTATTAAGTTAGTAAAGTATCTTAAAGGAAAACATAAAACAGTCTTAATTATGGCTGGCAAGGATAGGCTTTCAAACGAATTACTAAAAACAGCCCACCAAATCATATACCTTAAAGATATCAAGTGCAAAATAGCTAGATAAAAAAAGAAGGCCCTGCCGTGGCAGAGCCTATTTCGCTTCCAACAAAGGGAAGCTTTAGTACATTTCTATTAATATTATACATGATATAATGCATCTGTCAAATTTATGTATCTGACAAACGAAAAACCACTTCCACTTAAGCCCCCCAATCTCTATCTCTGTCTTTTTCACCAAATATCAAACACCAAATGCCAAGGGCACTTACATTTATTCCTAAAATGATTTAACCAAAAACCATAAGCCAAGAACTAAAATCCTATGCTAATATTTATTGATTCCACAAAAATGTCTAAAACCTTTCAAAATAGGGAATAAATTATAAGTAATTGTTATAATTTTCTTTGGCTATGTTTTGTCTCGTCCTTACAAACACATAGAACAAAAAAATTTGAAATTCATGTAGATAATCTGTAAAATAAAAAGAATAATAAAGAAATAAAAAGAAAGAAGAATACAACCTTTTCCTAATTATTTTATTAGTATAAAATCAACAAAGAACATAACGCAAAACAAAAAGTCACAATATATAAGATTATTTATCTTGATTGGAGTAGAAGAAATAAATGAACTATTCATCCATTCGTGATAACTATTCTCATGGAACAGTCGGAGATTTTTTAAAAGAAGCTATCTCAAGCAATTCCACATTATCCATCGTGTCTGCCTATTTTACTATCCATGCATACCATCAATTAAAAGATCAATTAGAAAATATTGAACACCTGAAATTTCTATTTGGTGAGCCTACTTTTATTAAAAGTATTGACCCTGAAAAAGTAAATGCTAAAGATTTTAAAATTGAAGATAACAAATTATCTATACCCTTAAATCGTAGGCTTGAACAAAAAGCTATTTCCAAAGAGTGTTCAGAATGGATAAAAGAAAAAGTAGAAATTCGTTCCATGGTCAAACCAAATTTTCTTCATGGAAAACTTTACCATGTTAAACAACAAAGCGGGATAGAAAAGGCAATTGTGGGAAGCTCAAATTTTACTGTTAATGGATTAGGACTAGGCGGACAAAAGAATATTGAGCTAAACATGGTAATAGATAGTGACCGAGATCGTAAAGAATTGAAAACCTGGTTTGACTCTATCTGGAATGACCAGAATGGCTTAGTAGAAGATGTTAAAGAAGAAGTTTTAAAATATTTGGAGCAACTTTATGCTGAGAATGAACCAGAATTTATTTATTTTAAAACACTCTATCACATTTTTGAGGACTATTTAGATGAACAGAAAAAAGGTGGATTGCTGGAAGAAAAAACCGGGTTTTACGATAGTGAGATTTGGAATATCCTCTATGATTTTCAAAAAGATGGTGTAAAAGGTGCAATTAATAAAATTTTAAAACACAGCGGATGCATTATTGCCGACAGTGTTGGTTTGGGGAAAACATATGAAGCTCTCGCAATAATCAAGTATTTTGAATTGCTCAATGCTCGTGTTTTAGTCATCTGCCCAAAAAAACTAAAAAGTAACTGGACAATATATCAGGCAAGTCAAAACAATCTCTTAAATCCATTTAAACGAGACAGGTTTGGTTATACCGTTTTGTATCATACTGATATGGCGAGAGAAACTGGTTTTTCTGATGCCAATGCTATTGACCTGGCACATTTTAACTGGGGTGCA
>JAXGTM010000050.1:0-13007 GCA_040774925.1 Atribacterota bacterium
ATAATTTTATTATTTAATTGTTAATTATAATCATTTCGTTATTTTGCTTTTAATAGTTTACAATTAAAATCTCCCATTTTTTTTCTATAAATATCAAATAACTCGTTAGTAATTCCATCTATTTCCGGACTCGTATGTGCGTATTCTTTCACAAAAAGAAAACCCAAAACCATAATAGAGGCAGTTACCACACCACATACATTTTCAATACCCATCCCTCCGCCAAATCCGGCAGCCAGTCTCATACAATTTTTGCTTAAACCAAGATTATAGGCTTCATTCGCTCCATTCAATATTGCTTCAGCACAGTTGAAACCTTTTTCCGGATAATATTTCTCTTCAATTAATTTCTTCAATTTCATCTGTAACTCCTTAGCTGTATTTATGTTGTATTTATGTAGTGATAACTACTCGTGTATATCTTGCTAAATTTATTTTATCCCAAAAATGTAAATATTTATTACTCAAACTCTTTTAACAATTCTTCAAACTCTTTCTCTTTACCCTCCAATATCTGATAACTGTATTCTTTAGATGGGTATACTCCAGTTTTAACATCATTGATATATTCATGGAAAGCCTTTAGCTCAATTTCGGCTATACTGGCATATTTTTTTACAAATTTTGGCGGAATAGTTTGAGAAATTCCCAGCATATCTGCCCACATCATCAGCTGCCCATCACATGGTCCTCCTGCACCTACACTGTATACTGGAATGGAGAGTTTTTTATGTAAGAAAGCAGTCAATTCAGGAGGAGTTCCTTCCAGTAGGAGAGCATATGCTCCTGATTCTTGAATAGCCAGTGCATCTTTTATTATTTCTCTGGCATTTTGCACATCTCTCCCCTGTGTTTCAAAACTATTAATTTGGTTTGAACCTAGCGGTATTGAACCAACATGTCCCATTACCATTATTCCCGCATCTGTAATAGCTCTGATATGTTTACAGATAGCTTCCCCACCTTCCATCTTTACCGCATCCATCTGTGCTTCTCTGATAAAACGACCTGCATTCCTTATAGATTCTTCAACTGAAACATGATATGACAAAAAAGGCATATCTCCAATACAAAAAGTATTTGGTGCACCTCGACGTACTGCCTGGCAATGTGATATACAATCTTCCATAGTGACAGGAGAGGTATCATTATAACCTAAAACTACCATCCCCAATGAATCCCCAATCAAAATCATATCCATACCGGATTTTTCTACCAGAGTAGCCATAGGGTAATTATAAGTGGTAATCCAGGCAACCTGCTCCCCTCTCTTTTTCATTTCAATGAAATCAAAATGTGTCTTTTTCTGAACCATTGCTTAAATCTCCTGTAAACATGTTAATCTTTAATAATAAACTTCTACTATTCTTATCTTTCTATTATTTTCTTTCATAATTTAAATATTTTTATTTTCCTCTGTCTTTTAATAACTGAATCATTCTATCGAGATCCATATTTCCTCCACTTAAAATAGCAACAATATTTTTATTTTTTGCAACAACCTTCCCGTTCATCAGGGCTGCCACTGAGACCGCTCCGGACGGCTCTACTAACAACTTCGTCCTCTCCAATAGAAATGATACGGCTTCCTTGATTTCATTTTCATTGACTGTAACAATATCATCAATATATTTTTTCACAATCTGAAATGGGTTTTCACCGGGTTTTTTCAAAGCAAGCCCATCTGCAATAGTGTCTACATTATCTTTTTCTACTATCTTTCCTGCCTTTAAAGAAAGTTGCATAGAATTGGCATTCACTGGCTCTACCCCTATAATCTTTACCCCTGGATATTTTTCTTTCAGTGCTATTAGTATACCGGCAATAAAGGCACCGCTTCCCACCGGACATACAATTATATCTGTATCCGGTTTTTCTCTAATAATACCTATCCCCACTACACCATGGCCGGAAATTACATCTTCGTCATCAAATGGGGAGAGGAAAATTAACCCTTCCTGATGGGCAATATCTTTTGCTTTTTCAGCAACATCATTAGAATTTTTACCATAAATTATTACTTTTGCACCATAGCCCTCAGTAGCTCTTATCTTTACAGGAGATGCGCCTTCTGGCATTACTATAACCGCCTTGATATTAAACCTTGTGGCAGCAAAAGCTACAGCCTGTGCCCAATTTCCAGCAGAGCATGTTACTACGCCTTTTACTTCTCCTTTATCCACCAAGTTCAAAATTGTATTTATCGCCCCACCGAGTTTAAACGAACCTGTCAGCTGTAAATTTTCGGGCTTTAAAAATATTTTATTACCTGTCATTCTACTTAAAGTACCAGAATACTGGAGTGGGGTTGGGTTTTTATATATTGCTATTCTTTCATTAGCTCGAACAATATCATGATATTCCAACATTATTTTCACCTTTATCTTCTTTTCTAATTTTTATTTAAGAAATCAATGGCAAACTGAGCATATAAAGATACACCGACTGATAATATGTCTTCATCAATGTTATATTGTTTGTTATGTAAAGGATAAATAATACCTTTTTCCTTATTGGTCGTCCCTAAAAATGCGATTATACCGGGTACCTTATTCAGAAAATAGGAGAAATCTTCCGTTGCAGTTGTCTTATCAAAAGAGACAACTATATCCTCTCCATACAATTTTGTAATACCCTTACGGGCTATACCGGATATTTCCGGATCATTTATACAGGGCAAAGCGCCTTTTATATACTCAAAATCTATCTCTGCATTAAACGAAGAGGCTGTATTTTTTGCAACCCTTTCCATGAGTAAAGGAAACTTTTCCTGTATCTTATTATTAAAACTTCTGGTGGTCCCCTCTATTATCACCTTATCACAGATGACATTGAATGCGCCATCTCCCTGAATCCTGCCTATACTTATTATTGCTGCCTCTTTAGGGTCGATTTCCCTGCTCACAATGGTCTGTAAATTCATTATTATTGCTGAGGAGGTGACAATAGCGTCTATGCCATTATGTGGTATTGCTCCATGACTCCCCTTTCCTTTTACAATAATTCTAAATCGGTCTCCTGCTGCAAAACGTGGTCCGGCTTCTAAGGAAATCTTCCCTGCAGGAATTTCCGGCCATATATGTATTGCTAAAACAGAATCTACTCCATCAAGTACTCCCTCTTCTAACATTTTTTTGGCACCATCCACTGTTTCTTCTGCCGGCTGAAAAATTAGTTTTACCGTACCCCTGAAACTATCACTTAATTCCTTCAACACCTTTGCAGCTCCCAGCAGCATAGCGGTATGTCCGTCATGTCCACAGGCATGCATTATGCCAGCATTTTGTGAACGATAGCTAACATCATTTTCTTCCTGAATGGGAAGGGCATCAATATCTGCTCTAAGAGCAACTACATTGCCATCTTCTCTACCTTTTATGAGGGCAGTAACACCGGTACCTGCAATCCTCTCTGAATTAACTCCTAATTTATGCAATTCTCTTTCCACCATCTTTGCTGTATTAAATTCTTTCCAGCTAAGTTCAGGATTCTGATGTAGTTCCCTTCTTAAGTTAATAATTTCACCTTTATACCTTTCAGATAATTCTCTGACATTCATATGTATATTTCCTCTTTATAATTCCTTGTATCTATTTTTTAATTGCTATAGCATCTATCTCAATTAAAACATCTGGTGGAAATGTTTTTACAGTAACAGTAGTGCGGGCAGGTGGATTATCAGGGAAAATTTCCTGAAAAACTTCATTCATTCCTTTAAAATCATTAATATCGAGCAAAAATGCACTTATTTTTACTATATCACCTAAATCTGCGCCCTCTGCCCTCAAAATCTCTGCAATATTTTTAAATACCTGTCTGGTCTGTTCTTTAATATCACCTTTGACCACCTCATTTTTTAATGGTTCAATTGCCAGTTGTCCTGACACAAAAATTAAACCGGCTCCCACAGTTCCCTGGGAATATACACCTCGAGGTTTAGGTGCTTTTTCATTAAAAATTATCCTTTTCATATTTTTTACATCCTCCTGATTTATTTTATTATTAAAGAAAAACTACTTTGAAAACAATTTTGATAAACATTGAAAAAAGTTTTAACTTATCATCAAAAAAACTAATAGCTGATAGAAATTAGCAAGATGGTTGAAAAATTATAAAATAAAATTATGGAAATATTTGATATACTCCCATGTCGCTAAGTTTGATTAAATGTTAAGTCAATCAAAGTCAATTTGCAAGTGAGTCCCTTTAAAAACCATTATTTTCATGACAATATTTTTATAAATTCTTCAAATGTATGATTATTGCATTCAAAAAACTTGTTTTTTCTTGTTTAGTTAACTTTCATTTATTATAATGAATCAAAACGGCTTAAAAGATGGCCTAAAAACTATTATAAAGTGATTTTTCATAGATTTTCATTAATCATAAGTAAAGGATGTTGAGGTTATAGATGAAATATATTAGTACCAGAGGCAATTTCTCTTCCGTTTCTGCTATTGAAGCTATTAAATTGGGCATGGTTCCTGATGGTGGATTGTTTGTCCCAAAAGAGATTCCACTAATTTCAAAGAATCAACTTGAGAATTGGAAAAATCTACCTTATAACCAGTTGGCTCATAATATTTTTCAATTGTTCTTATCTGATGATTTCTCTGATGAAGAAATCGGTCTAATTACAGAAAACACTTATCAAGAGAATAGGTTTGGAACAAAAGAAATCACCCCCGTAGTAAAGCTTGACGACCATCTCTATATATTAGATCTCTTCCATGGGCCTACCGGTGCCTTTAAAGATATTGCCTTACAGGTGCTCCCTCAAATTTTATCTGTGATTATAAAAAAATTATCTCCATCAAATCAGTTATTGATACTGGTAGCCACTTCCGGCGATACCGGCAAAGCTGCCCTGGAAGGTTTTAAAAATGTACCGGGGATTCAAATTGTGGTCTATTATCCACATCAAAAGGTTAGTAAGATTCAGGAATTACAGATGCTTACCACAGAAGGAGACAATACTCATGTTATAGCCCTGGAAGGTAATTTTGATGATTGCCAGAGTGCTGTCAAACAGATTTTTGCTGATCAGGATTTCAATAACCTATTAAACAAAAAAGGATTTAAATTTTCTTCTGCCAATTCTATCAATTGGGGGAGGCTTTTCCCCCAAATTGTATACTATTTTTACTCATATTTATCCCTTTTACGAAATGACGAGATAAGTATTAGCGATAAAGTTAACTTTGTAGTACCGACTGGAAATTTTGGCAATATACTGGCAGCCTGGTATGGACGGGAGATGGGTTTACCTGTAAACAAATTAATCTGTGCCTCAAATACCAATAATATATTGACTGATTTTTTCCAAACAGGAGTCTATGATACGAACAGACCCTTCATTACTACTATAAGCCCTTCTATGGATATACTCATTTCCAGTAATTTAGAGAGATTTCTCTTTGAAATCTCTGATCGAAATGGTAAGCTAATTGCTAAATTAATGAAGGAGCTTCAGGATAAAGGAAAGTTTTCCCTTGAGGATTCTACTAAAAATAAGATGAGCGAGATAATTTTTGCCGGTTTTGCCGATGAGGTGGAAACATTAAGCACTATCAAATCGGTATATAAAAAATATAATTACCTTGTTGACCCGCATACTGCAGTCGGAATAAAAGTATTCAATGATTATAAGAAATTTAGCAACAATAAAACTAAAACAATTATTGCTGCCACTGCTACACCCTTTAAATTCAACAGGGCTGTCTTAACTGCCCTGTTAGGTGAAAATTCTATCAAGCACAAAGATGAAATTGTTTTGTTAAACCAGCTGAGCGAATATACAGGTATGTCTGTACCGGCTATGCTACAGGATTTAGATAAGAAAGTTAAAAAGAGTATTTCCGTTTACTCCAAAGAGAAAGCACGTGAAGGATTGCTGGAAAAATTAAAAATTATTAATAACTCTTAACATAGAAATATAAATGTGTATGGTTTTTAAAATATCAGGATGTAACTATTTTTTTCTGTTTATCTCTGTTTTTAGTATTCTTTTCTACAAAGATTCTTTCTCCGGTAAAGGGATTTTGCTCTGTATAATACATTAAAGCAGAATAAGTGGACGGGGCTGGAATAAAGACCTGTACCTGTTCAGGTTTTAAATTTAGTTCTTTTTTAATAAAGTCTTTGAGATAAACCATATCTTTCTCACTACAGCCAGGATGTGCAGCCATAAAATAATAGGTAAGATATTGTTTTAAACCCTCTTTTTTGTTTAGTCGATTGAAAAGTTTTTTGAATTGGCTCAATTGAAACTGGTCACCCTTCCCCATTAAAGACAGAATTTCTGGTTCAATATGTTCTGGAGCTATTTTTAACTGTCCGGAAAGGTGATGTTTGATGATTTCGCTGAGATAATGCTGGCCGCTTTTTGTATCCGCCATTATCAGATCATAACGTATCCCGGAAGCTACAAATACCTTTTTAATTCCCTCTATTTTTCTTATGGCTTTCAACAGATCTATTTGCGCCCTATGGTTTACTGACAGGTTGGAACATGTAGAAGGAAACAGACAACGTTTCTCTGAACAATGTTTGCCTTCTATATTTTTACTACATCCCATGCCATACATATTGGCAGTAGGGCCACCTACATCCAGAATATATCCTTTAAAATCTTTCCGTTTAGTCAAGAGTCTTATCTCTTTGATGATAGATTTCTGGCTTCTGGATTGGATACATTTTCCTTGATGCACGGTAATGGCACAAAAATTACATTCACCAAAACATCCTCTATGCGAAGTAATAGAAAATTTAATAGTATCTAAAGCCCTAACTCTTCCTAGCCTTCGATAATAAGGGTGGACTTCTCTCTCATAATCGAGCTCATATACTTTATCCAGTTCTTTTTGGGCTAAAGGATAAGAAGGAGGGTTGTGTATGAGGTAGCGGTTGTCATATTTTTGGGAAAGAATCTTCGCTGAATAAGGATTTTGATTTGCATAGAAAAGATGAAACATCTCAGTAAATTTATTTTTATCTTCTTTTACCTCAGAAAAAGCAGGGAGGATAATACTATTTTGTGCGGGCAATTTTGAAATATAACAGATACCTCTGATTTCCTCTACATTGTCTTTACCTGAGGATATTATTTTAGTTAAGGCAAGGATACTTTTTTCTGCCATTCCATATATTAAATAGTCTGCTTTGCTATCAAACAGGATGGAGCGCCTTATCTGGTTATCCCAAAAATCATAATGTGCCAACCTTCTCAAACTTGCCTCTATACCGCCTAAAACAATAGGCCGGGTATTTTTGAAATATTGTTTTATCAGATTGCTGTATACTATGGTGGCACGGTCAGGTCTGCGATTATTTATGCCACCTGGAGTAAAATCGTCATTTTTTCTCTTTCTGCCAGTGGCAGTATAATTGGCAATTATGGAATCCAGGGAACCGGCAGTCACTCCCCAGAATATCTCTGGCTCCCCCAGACGGCAGATATCATCGGGACTTTTAATATCAGGTTGCGCAATGATTCCTACCCGATAGCCGGCATCAAACAGTAATTTACCAATAAGAGACGCCCCTATAAAGGAACTGTCAATATAGGTATCCCCGGTCACAATAATCACATCCAAATTCTCCCAACCCAATTTGTTCATCTCTTCCCTGGTAGTAGGTAAAAACATCTCTTTTCCCCCATCCTGTCATGGGGACGGTTCCGCTGACAGGCTTTTTCCCTTCCTTAAATTTTGAATGACTCTAGATTGACAAATGTACAGTGATCTCTCTGTTCATCAACATAAAGATTATACCAGTTTATTATCTCATTTATCATTTTTGTTCTTTAAAGAAAATATCAATCTGTTTTAAATTGTTTTGGAATAAGTATGTAATTAAACTATCTTTTGTATCCAGCAAGCAGTACCCAGGTAAAAATTTGATTTTATTTTGTGAAGAATTAAATTAATATTTTAAATTTATAAAAAATAGATAGTGAGTTATTAAGGTTAATGTTTTTTAATTCAGAGAATTGTTTTAAAAAAGTCAATTTACTTTAATAATTTATTTGTAATGTCAGACTAAGCCGTAGTCTATTTCACCCCACATACCTACCTTATCCTCTTTGATTATGACTACACCTAAAAGATCTCCAATATTTTCAGCTAATTCCAACCCTTTTTCTATATCTTCCCTGGTCTTAACTTCATTTCCAATGGCAGTTGCAGCAGCATCTGCAAGAGTAGCAGAATGAGAGATTACCGTAACGGCATCTGCCTTTCCTCTACTGAAAGCTGGGCCTACCGTACCTGATGAGGTGCATACCCCGACCCCTTCTTTATGTGAATCAATTTTAAGGTATATCCTATTACTGAGTTTAGATGAGCCTGCATAAATAATAACTTTCCTCAACAAAGCACTTTTAATAAAGAGGTCACCGCCGTTCTCTATTATCAATTCATCTGTCTTAACGAGTAAATCTCTTGCTATATTCTGGGCAATACAGCCAGCTACTGAAGCCATTGGACCTACCTGACAACGTGCGGTCTCTTTTATCATATCTTTTATTAAAGAATGTGCATTCGGATCATAAGGATAAGGATCTAAAGTAGTTTTAAATACAGGGTTTTTAGCTATATAATTTTCCAATATCCCTCTATAATATCTCAAGGAGGAGGCTGCTTCCTCCTTGAGATATACAGAAGACTGTATCAGCAGGTCACTTTCTTTCTCTTTTATCTGAAAAGAGATAAGATCATGGCTTTTAATCATTTCCCGGTAAGAACGATTGTAGTGATTGGGGTCAAAACTGGATTGATAAGGGAAATCTTTTTTTTCCATAATTCTCTATAACAATAATAGAAATAAAATTACCATTTAAAAAATAATATCCATAGCCTGAACAGGACACGCTTCTGTGCAATAACCGCATACTACGCATTCTTGATAGTCAAATTCCAGATTATAAGTTTCTTTATTCATTTTTAATGCACCTACCGGGCATATAGATACACAAACACCACAATGATTACATTTTTGTTTATTCCAGGAAATTTCCTGTTCTAGAAAATCAACCTTTATGTTCTGTTCCTTTAAATATGTAAAAGCTTCATCCAGCTGTTTTTTATCCCCTCTTAATTCAATCACTAACTTCCCTCCTATAGAGGGTTCAAATTTTGCCTGTAATATATTTATCCAGAGATTATATTTTTTTATTAAATAATATGTTACTGGTTTTTCCACAGTAAGTGAATCAAAACGTAAAATTGCTTTTTTCTTAATCATAACCCCTCCTAAAGCCTTTTTTCTCACTAATTTGTTTTTACTAATACACTTTTATAGTGTTTAACCTGTGTGATTCCCTTTGGGAAGGAAAGTTTTCAACTGGTTCCTGTAAAAAGTATTCTCCCTTTTCAATCCATTCTTTTAATGTGTTAGCAATTAACCTAGCTTTGGCATAACTGGATATGGAAGAAGTGGGGACTTTCTTACCCTTGATTTCAATCTGTCCTGACCTTAATTGTGCATAATTAACCCAGCCGAGAGATGGTTTATCAGGGTGAGGACAGCTGTAATCTAAAATTTCTGTATATAGCTCATTATCTTTAATACTTACCGCTCTCATCATATCCTCGTCTAATATAGGAATGGGGATTCCTATACCCATATATAAAGAGACTCCATACCCTGTTAAATAGGCAGCCTGGACAAATTCGGGTTTCATCTTCTTTAAATCTCCTATTAAGGCTAAAGTTGCTCCTGATCTGGCTACTGTACCCTTATCTGGTAAGGTAACGGTTTTTGGATTATACTGGGTTCCTTCCCAAACAACATATCCCTCTGTTCCACCCATAAAGATACGAGTTCCTATACCTATAGTTCTCAGGTCAGGATCATTCAGTAGTGGGCTCAATTGACCACTGGTACTATAATTAGCATTACCAATATCTGGAAGCAGTATTCCCATATAGGTATATATTTTTTTATCTGATTGATTTATAGCAACATTATAATTCTGATATGCATTTCTAGGATTAAGCATAAAAGCCTGATTGACAGTATCCTTTGAAATAATGGCCTCTACCTCACGGGCTGGATAACAATCTGTCCCGCAAGAAAGCGCTCTTAGTTTTATCTCTTTTCCCTTGATAAAATCCTCGATTACATGTGCTCCCCCGTAATCATACCTATCTGTATCTGAAACCTGAGTAGCACCTAAATACATATCGACTGCTGCCAGTCCAGCATATGCCATAACATCGTTCAGCCATACTTTTTGCATTCTGATAAGGGGATCACTGTGTCCCGAATTAATAAATGCTCCTGAGGAACACATGGGACCAAAAGTACCTGTAGTAACTACATCCACCATTTTGGTGGCCTCTTCTATTCCCTTTTCTTCTTTTAATGCAATTACCTCTTCTGCAGTCATTACTACTGCTTTTTTCCTAGCAATCTTTTCATTTATTTCCTGATACGTTTTTTTGTTTTTGCCCATATATGTTTCCTCATTTCTTTTTATAAATGTCAGAATAAATTATCTGCAGATATTTTATAGTAAATATTATATTTAATAAAATTAATTGTCAAAACAATTTGATTTATAGGTAAACTACTTTTAACTGACAACAAACAACAAAATATACTTAAATAATCTTAAAAAAAACAGATGGAGGGTCTTTTTAAATAAGGGCTAAAAGAATAACAACTTAATTGAAGCTATTTATTATAAACCTTTATGCAAAGTTTCCTTTAATAATATATAGCAAAATAGCTATTTGTCAAAGGTTAATTTTCCTTCTCTATATGCTTTAATGTATTCAAGGCAAAAATTATCTTTGCCTAAAAGAGCTGAAGCTGCTTTAATTATTGCCATTAATCTCTTATCAGTAGAGTCAGCGATAGCACCATCTATACCATATGACATGGCGAGAACCATAAAAATCTGATTTAATATTTTTCTCTCAGGTAATCCGAAAGAAATATTACTTAAACCGAGCACTGTCTTCACTTCTGGATAAGATTCCTTTACCCCCCGTATAGTTTCTAAAGCGATGAGCCCGTTTCTATCATCGGTACTTATAGGCATTATCAAAGGATCTATATAAATATCTGTCAAAGAAATACCGTTATCAGTCAAAATATTTATTAGATTTCCAGCAATTTCAATTCTTGTTCTAGCATTTCCCGGAATGCCTCTTTCATCCATTGTCAGGGCAACAACAGCACAATTGTATTTCTTTATTACAGGTAAAAGGTTATCTATCCTTTCTTTTTCTCCAGTTATAGAATTTATTAGTGCCTTACCATTGGTATAATTATATGCCTTCAATCCCTTCTCTATCTCCCGAACATTGGGGCTGTCAATACATAATGGGACTGATACAACTTCCTGCACAGTTTTAACCAGCCATTCCATATTTTCTTCACAGTCACCACTGGCAGCAGAGGAGTTTACATCCAGCATATTGGCTCCATCATCCACCTGTTTCCTTGCTAACTCTTGGATAGAGACTGCATCTCTGGTTTCTATCATTTTTTTTACTTTCTCTCTGGTAGAGTTTATCTTTTCTCCGATTATTAACACGATTAAAACTCCTTTTAAAAATAACTTATGTATCCCAATCAGTTTTTATTTTAAAAATAAAAGTTTTTTAGCATCCTCTACAGCAGAGGCTGCATCTGGTGAACATTCATCTGCTCCAATTTGTTTTGCATATTCTTTTGTAATAGGCGCACCGCCAATCATTATTTTTACCTTATCACGCAAATTGACCGATTGAAGGGCCTTAATTACCTCTGCCATATTAAGCATTGTTGTTGTTAAAAGAGCTGACATACCCAGAATATCTGGATTATGTTCTTTTACTGCGGAAACAAATTTTTCAGCCGAGACATTTACGCCTAAATCAATTACTTCAAATCCCGCACCTTCGAGCATCATCTTTACTAAATTTTTCCCTATGTCATGCAAATCACCCTCAATCGTCCCGATAATGACCTTACCGATATTTTTTACCCCTGTTTTTACCAGTATTGGTTTCAAGATATCCATACCAGCATACATGGCACGGGCCGCTAGCAGCACTTCCGGAACATATATCTCATTTTTCTTAAATCTTATACCGATAACATTCATTCCTGCTATTAGACCGTTATCCAGTATCTCTTTAGGTGACAAGCCCTCTGCTAAAGATGAACTAACAAGCTCTCCTACCTTATCAGCCTCACCTTTTTGCAATGCTTCAGAAATTTCTTTAACATCTACCATAAGCAATCTCCTGACAGATATACTCTTTGTTATATCCTCTTTATTTACTTTATTAATCAAAAATGGCAATTATTATTAATGAATACTACCATAAATTACGTTCTTTTAAAACTTATAACTGATAAATTAATTGACATTCATCTTTCAAGATGCTAACCTTTGTAATGTTTAAATATGCTATTGCCAGAAATCCCCATAAAACCAATATATTTTTTATTCTATTCCGGCGATTTGTTCTATTTTGGTAATAAAAAACTATGCTTTTCAAACATAAATTGTAATTTTCTACTTTAAGAGCATTATAATACTTTATATAAAAAGGAAAAGAAATATTGTCTAAAATGAGATTTAAAGAAAAACTAAATAAAAAAGAATTTGTTTTTACTGTTGAAGTTGATCCTCCTTTAAATATGAATATCAACCATCTTATGGATAACATTAAGAAATACCTGAACAGAATTGACGCTATCAACATAACTGACTGTCCTTTAGCCAGTTTGAGAATGAGTCCTATTGCCCTTTCCCATATTATTAAAGAACAGGCAGGATTAGAGACAATTTTTCATATTACCTGCAGAGACAGAAATTTACTTGCTTTAAAAGCGGAGTTATTGGGTGCTCACGCTCTGGGTGTTAAAAATATACTTGCCCTTACTGGAGACCATCCAAGTATGGGCGATCATACTGAGGCAACAGCGGTCTTCGATACAGATTCTATCGGGTTAATTAAGATTATTCAGCAGTTAAATAATGGAATATTTTCCAGTAACAAATCTTC
>JAXGTM010000051.1:0-12860 GCA_040774925.1 Atribacterota bacterium
GGGATAAGTACTCTTCCGAAGATCAGGCCTTTGGTCGGTTTGGGAACAAGGTTATGACAGCCTGAAAGGAGGAGGATGAGCAGGAGCAATATGGTTACTACCAGGATATTCTTTTTATTTGTCATTTTTTAAATTCTCCTTTTTAATTTATAATCCTAGATCATGTAGGTAAAAACTTAAAATATATATTCAGTAAAGAATATAATAACTAAATAAATATATTTAGTTGTACTTAAATATTAATCTTTAGATATTTAGTATAGTCTATTTCGAAAATGTATCACAAAAGATATAGATAGTCAAATCTATATCTACTATAATTACCCTATTTTTAAAATTCAGGCTGAGATATGGGTCAATATCTCCATTAGTATTTCGAAACATAATATATTAAAATTAGAAAGCATTAGCTAACACGAATTAACTAATGCTTTTTTATCAACTTTTTTAATTAAGCAGCTAACAATCGATATAAATATCCCTATATTTTAAGGAAAACAGACTATAAACGCTATAATTTTTTGAGACATCTTTTACTTACACATCTAATAAATATATGAGGATATCCTTCCAATTATTTTTTGTGTATATAGTTAAGCAAAATAAATTGGAATAATAGGGAGTTTTGACAAAGAGAGCTTTTTATAATGTATGAATTATCTTTTTTATCATTTTTACTTGTGGGGTTACAATCTGCATATAATTAATTATATCGTTTAAATGTTTACAAATTGTAGATTTTTCAATCCCTGGAGGAGCATATACTGTGTAAAGCACACTGTTTGTTTCCTCAGTTATCTGAGTTCGATTATCAGGTCCATAGATTATGCTGGAAATGATACCTTCTTTATCTTCCATAAACATATCTCCTGCAGGTAATTCTTTTTCCATACCATTCAGCAATTGGTACATTTCGTTTCCCTTTGAAAGCTCTACATTAACAGGTAAGAAAATACTATCGAGGTCATGAGCTGCGGTAAGTATAAGGTTTTTTAATTCTGCCAAAAACATAATCATTACCAGTGGATTAATTTCTGGAATAGATTTTCCTTTCAAAATAACAGATTCTAATTGAAGCAATACATGGTATGTTTTTTTGAATTTTTTATAATATGTTACATAGCTTTTCATAGGTTCTGTCTGAACTTGAGCTATTCGATTGTAATCCTTATGTTTATCTCTTAAACTTTGTACCAGCTCATCTTTTACTCTATTCAGATTTATAGCCCCGGCATCATCTATATTTACATTTTTAAAAGAGATCTCTCCAATAAATCCTCCGGGGTAAGCTTCTTTTAACTCTTTAGATATTTGTAACAAGGAATTCCTCCTTTCTCAGTTTTTTCTTTTCATAGTAATTTACTCTCTATCAGCGATTTTACTTAATAATTTGTAATAAATAATTCTTTTAATATTTAAATTTAAATGAAGCGACGATATTCATACTTACAGACACATATGGTTGGAACCACCGAGTATCCGGTACTAATTATTTCATTCATACCTACTTAAATATTTTAACATATCGCCGCTTCACAATTAACCAACAAACCTTTTGCCTCAGGATTATCTTTCCTCAAAAAGTTAGAGGAGTTAGGTAAGATTAGATTCGGTATCCCCTCCTATCTCCGTATCCTGACATCGGATCGATTTTCTCATTCTGCCCTATCTTAAAAAATGCCATATGAATCACCTGTTTTTCTACTACCAGTGCAGAACCAACCTTACCAGGACCTTCAAAGCGATAATCTTCTCCCAGGCCGGTAGAAGGATATTTCTTTACCTGACAGTTCAAACTTTCTTCCAAAAACCGTTTTGCTTCTTCAACAGGGTATCGAGAAAGGGTAATCTTATTCCTGTTTTTTATTAAGGCATCCATAGCATAACTTTGAATCAACTTTTTAAAAATGTTTTCAAAGGCTGTCGCACTGGAAAGAATATCCCACCCTGCAATCTCTCCGTCAACCAGAACAAAAATCCCCTTCTGATTTGGAACATACCGAAAATCTTTTAGATAATCTTCCAGGGTTTCTCTTTTCTCTTCAAAAACATCTCTCATAGCACCGGTTGCTGATTGAACATTTGAAGTTCTACCTAAATGACTAATATTTTCCCACACTTCACTCTGGTTAGAATTGAATGTTCCCCTATTTTTCAAAGAAACATTGACAGAAGAAGCCTTAGCTGCTCTTAAAGAAGAATGGGAAACAGTTCCAGAATCATAAAACTCCTCAGTCCGATAAGACCATCTTCCCCGCTCGGTACAGCTGACCGGAATTATTACCTCTGCTCTGGCATTTACCAATATAGTAGTATTCAATATCCGGTTCTGTTTGGCACCTGCTAACTCCTCTCCATCCAAGAGCAGTACCGGTATATTTGCCATGTTAGTTACTTTCAGCTCAGGAACTGAGCCCCCTTCACTTATTTCTTTAATTGTTAATAAACTTTTTTCCAGTGCTTCTTTCAAAGTTAAATAGGTTATTGTTTCTTTTTGTTCCGAAAATAAAGGGATAACCTGCATATTTAGATGATTTTGCACCTCTCCAAATTGGATCTGAGCAATAAAATCATTAATCAAGATATCCATTTCTTTTCACTCCTTTATTATTTATTATTTTATTTAATAAATTATAGAATTAGTTTTTGTTTCTCTTTATCATCTCCTCCTGAAATAATTCGTTCAATTATCATTTGAGAAATCCGGGAAAAACTTTTCTGGCCTGTTCCAAAAGCACCAGCAGTACCCATACCCGATGAACGCCAGAAATCAGATTGCATCAATTCGCCTGCACGGGATAAGAATTTCTTAAAGACAGTGACTGTAAAAATTGCTGTACCGTTTTCCCTGGGTAAATAAGAATTCAATTCCTCTAGAAGTTTGGGTATGATGAAAATACCGCTTGTCTTGAGAAGAACATATTCATCGGCTCTCTGTTTTCTTTCCACCTCTAAAAAAGGTTCGGGACATAACTCTTTAACTGCGGTCCACAAGTTTATCAGTATAGAAGCTAGTTCTTCGTCAGATAATTTGCTAAAAGGGGTCATATTTAAAACTCTTTTAAGTGAACTGACCATAGAAACCTGACTGAAAGTAGTGCCTCTGGGACGTGAATTGGGTAACTTCATTTTGCCTTGCAGTGGAGAATCTGAACGTTGATTTAATAAATCAGAAATTCGGACAGCTCTGGGCTTCCAGCGCAACTCCCTCTTTAAATTTGTAGGTAGAATAGCTTTTGCAGGTTGTTTATAAGAACGGGCATTATAAATTTTATTGTTAAAATAGTCTATTTTATCTTCTTTGCAAAATAGAGGTTTGTTATATTGGAATTCATCCCTTTCAAAGTCCGATGCTCTGCTATACTTGTCTACATCCATCATAAATCTTTCTTCAAAAGACTCTTTTTTATCTTCTGCCTGGGATAAAATACGTTCTGCCAGATCTGAACGAATCCCTTTCTGAGTTTTATTTATAATAAGGAATTGAGTTGCTTCCTGATTTCGGGCAAAATCAGGATTATAGGATTTTAAATTTATGATAATGATAGGTATGTCATTATCCAGAATATCAGGGTCTTTCATACTGGCAAATTCTAAACCTTTTAACCTGTGCTGCCCATCAACAATCCAGAGGCATATATCATCAGGAATCTCAAATTTATTTTCACCGAACACTGGGAAAGAATTTATATCAGCATCTCTGATGTTTAATAAAACCGCACTGGGTGAAATTCCTTCTTGCACAAAAAAATTACCAAATTCTCTAGCTCTTCTTTCGTTTACCTCACGCTGATAGCCCTGGGGATTATCTGGACTCCATTCATCAACCTTACTTTGTTTTAAGATGTCTCCAACTCTGGCATAACCTATAATGAATTGGTTATGGTGTTGAACAAATTTTACTCCCGTTATTCTCATAGTTAATTTTTCACCTCCTTATTTTCTACCAAAATTATAACATGTTAGGACTAATATGTCAAATCCTAATATTTTATTTTTAATAAATTTATTAATAGGTTAACTAAATGCGTATTTTTAGGAAATATATTGATTTTTTTAAGGAAGGTAGGACCTATAAACCTTTTTTTTAATAAAGAGGTAGTTATTAAATAAGTTTTTTAATTAGAATTCAATATAATTATATTTCAAATTTAATAAAAAAATTCTTTTTGGCAATTTCAACTGCTATAAAATAGGCAATTAAAACTCCTGTAATCAAAATAATTACATTTATCGGCAATTTTACAAATTCAAACAGCTCATTTCCAAAAGAAGTATTAACCAAAATTCCTACAATTGCTACCGCAAATAATGATGTCCAGAGTAGCAACTTACTTGGTTTACTTTTTATAAATAATAATCTGGTTCGTATAGAAAAAGTAATTATCAATTCTGACAAAACTGATTCACAGAACCAGGCTGTTCTGAAAATCTGGGGTTCAACCTTTAAAACCAATATTAATGGCAATACTAGAGCTAAATCAAAAAAAGTACTAATGATTCCAAAATAAACCATAAACTTTGAAATTAGCTTAATGTTCCAACGTCTTGGTCTTCTTAAAAATTCTTCATCTACATTATCTGTAGAGATAGTCATAAGTGGTGCATCACTTATAAAATTATTCAGCAATATCTGAGAAGGTAAAAGAGGAATAAATTTTAAAAACAATGAGGAGAAGGCCACGGTAAACATATTACCAAAATTGGCACTGATAGTATTTAAAATATATTTAGTGATATTGGCAAATGTCTTTCTACCTTCCATAATTCCCAATGATAAAACCCGTAAACTTTTTTGAAGCAGAATAATATCAGCAGCTTCTTTAGCAATATCAGAAGCAGTATCAACTGAAATCCCTACATCTGCTGCCTTTAATGCAGGAGCATCATTGATGCCGTCTCCAAGAAATCCAACTATATGCCCTTCTTTTTTAAGATTTGAGACAATCTCAAATTTTTGTTCCGGTGAAACCCTGGTAAATACATTGTACCTGTGACAATATTCCTTAAATTTATCTTCATCTAGATTGATTAAATCATTACCCGTAATTACTCTATCCTCTTTTATGACTAACCCAACATCATTACAGATTTTACGAGTAACAAAGGGGCTATCTCCACTGATTATTTTTGTCTCTACCTTAAGTTTCTGTAATAATTTTAACGATTCTTTAACTGTTTTTTTAGCCTGGTCCATAAAGAGTAAAAAACCTTCAATAATAAGGTCTTTTTCTAATTGTTCTTTTCCCATATCATCCCTGTAAGATGATAAAGGTGAAAATTCTTTTGTAGCTATGGCCAGTATTCTATATCCATTATGCTCATAATCTGAAATTTTTTGGTCAATTTTTTCGGAAATTTCATCAGTTAGAGGAACTTCTTTTCCATTAATAATAATAAACTTGCTAATATCCATGATCGATTCTGCTGCTCCTTTGGCGATAACCGTGGTCTTGCCATTATTTCTTACCATTACACTCATTCTTCTTCTCTTAAAATCAAATCCATTCTTAGCGATAATTTCGAACTTCCCTAGCTCTGTCTTTAGCTTTTCTGCCGGATTACTCTGCCATATTGCCCTATCCATGGGATTAGTAAATACCTGACTCCCCTGTCCCTTGTAATCTGTACTACACAATAAGCCATAAAGGATTAATTTTTCTTCTCTCTTTTCATCAATCGATAAATATTCTGAAAGAGAGACTATTCCTTCTGTAAGTGTTCCTGTCTTATCACAACAGAGGATATCAATATTGCCAAAATCTTCAACTGCGGTAAGCTTTTTGGTTACTACTTTTTGTTCTGCCATCTTTAAGGCACCTCGTGACAAAGATATGGTTATTATGATAGGCAAAGCTTCCGGAGTGAGTCCGACAGCCAAAGCCAGAGCAAAAAGAAAAGAGTTAAAAATTCCTTTTGCCAATAAAGCATTAACCAAAAATATAAATATAGTCATTGCTAATATTATTTTGAGCAAAAAATTACTAAAAATTCTTATGTTTTTCTGTAAATCACCCTCTTCAGTAGTTGACTTTAAATAAGATGCGGTCTTCCCAAAGAAAGTGTCTTTACCAATACCAATTACCACACCATAGCCTGAACCGCTGGCTACAGAGGTCCCCATAAATGCAATATTACTTAATTCTTGAGGTAAATAATATTCCCCTGCTAAAGGAGCGCTGTTCTTCAGAACAGGAAGTGATTCGCCTGTTAATGATGACTCATCAGTATTTAATTCTTCAGATTGAATCAATCTGATATCAGCAGGGATCATATCCCCAATATTTAAATATACTATATCACCAGGAACAATCTCTTTAACATCTATGGATCTAAGCTTACCTTCCCGAAATATATTAGCCTGGTTAGTCAAATACCTCTTTAAAACCCTTAATGTTTTTTCAGCATGATATTCCTGAAAGAAACCCAGCATGCTATTCAGGAAAACAATTGAAATAATTACAAGTGATTCAATTCTGCTCCCCAAAAAATAGGCTATTATAGAAGCCGTAATTAATGTTATAACCAGCGAGTTTTTAAATTGAGTAAAGAAGATATTCAAAGCAGACCTCATTCCTTTTCCTTTAATCTCATTAAGCCCGTATTTTTCTCTCCTTGATACTGCCTCTTGCTCAGAAAGTCCCTTCTCTGAGCTGTTTAATAATTCAAAAATATCTTGGATTGATGAGGTCCAAAAGATAGATTTCTTATTTTCTGATTGTGACATTACTATAAAACCTATTTATTTATATTTTTTAAATTTGATCATTTTGAAAATTACTATCTCTAATTTCAGATCTTGTATCATATCTTGTCAGTAATACCCCAGGAATAAGAGGGATCCAGAGTGTGAACCCACGAAAAAGGAGTGTACTGGTTAAAGCAACTTCAATTGGCACATCAAAAAGGACCAGAACCATTACTGAGCCAGCCTCGAACCCTCCCATACCACCCGGTAAAAAGGAAACAGCCCCCGCTATAGTAGCCAGAACAATTGCCACTATAGCAGTTAGAATTCCTGTTGAATAATTTGTTATTCGTATCATAGCCCATAGGGTACAAGCATCGAGAAAAAAGATAGATATATTTAGTAATGTAGTTCCTCCTAATAAATTAGGCAAAAGTAT
This sequence comes from Atribacterota bacterium, assembly GCA_040774925.1. Lineage (GTDB taxonomy): Bacteria > Atribacterota > Phoenicimicrobiia > Phoenicimicrobiales > Stramentimicrobiaceae > Stramentimicrobium. The sequence goes on from JAXGTM010000051.1 coordinate 7,128, forward strand.
TCTCTCTGGTGAGACCATTTTAACTGTTTGTGAAATATTAGTAATAAATTTAAAACGAAGTAACCAGGAGGGCAAATGTCCATCTTTGTGAGACAAAAGCCAGAATATAGAGGTAGGAATTATTATTACTATCACAGTAAAAACGGCAACAAGATACCATATAATATTAGTGATATTATGGTTAAACCAGAGGACTGATAAAGCTAGCACCGCCATAATCATATCAGTTATATAGTGGGAAATAATATCAATCACCACTGCCTCAATAGCAAGCCAGCTTGGTAACCCAAATCTCCTCATTGTTCGAACAACTATCAGATTTCCAGACATACCTCCTGTCGGCACTAATTGGTCAATGCTTAATTTCTCTATTGATAAACGTGCCAATATACTTAAGGGTAACTGATGCCCTGCATTTCGAATTACCATGTTCCAGATAAAACCTGCACAAAAATAAGTTCCAATTTGCAACACAACAGCAAGAATTAACCATTTTGGTTCGGCTTTGTATAATAATTGTACAAATTTTTCTGCTTCTGCAAAATGAAGAACAACAAAAACAGTAAAAGCAGCTAGTAAAAAGAAGCTGAGAAACAGCATAGCCTTTGGAACTTTAAGTTCTTCATTCTTTGATTGAGGAATTAATGTCATAATTAAAAATCTATACTTTTTGTATTGTTTAGAGATGTTTAATTATAGCATAAAAATTAACAAAACAGATATGATGGCTTTGAAGCTGACAAGCCATCCGAACTTCTCTCCGCCAAATTCATATATACAGATATTAATATTCTACTTTATTAACCCTATTAACTACATACGTGGTAATGGTATAAATCTTGTCATATTGGAAGAGTTCACCTCTGGAAGAAAACAGGCAGCCATTAAGATATCTGTGGTAAACTGTTATTATTATTATAATAATAATGCAACTTTACTATCTCATTAACAAATTATTTTTTATGGCCTTATAACTTTTTAAACTGGTTTTCGAAAAGCAAAATTTTTATAACAGTGAGAATCTTTTGTATTAGATACTTAACTTGTTTAAACTAATAAAATAGAGAGGACAAATTATAATTTTTTAAGTGTCCTCTCTATTATTAATTAATAGTATCAAGATTTTTGAAAATATTTGAATTTTCTATATTCCTTTTTTCAATACCCTTTATTTTTACTATATTACTGCTTTATTAGCTTTTAAGATTTCTTTTATCTTCTTAACTTCAATATTTCTAGGTGAAGTATTTTCTTTGACAGATATAGCAGCTGCTACCCCGGCTGCCTCTCCCAAAGCCATACATGTCGCCATCACTCTGGTACTGCCCAACGCTTCGTGGGTTGCAGAAATAATCCTTCCAGTTAAGATTAAATTTTCAATTTGTTTTGGAATTATGCAACGATATGGAATAGAATAGGAACCACCATCTTTCAAGAATGTAAATTGTGTCTTACCACCTTTTGGGTCATGTATATCGATAGGGTATGACCCTCTGGCTATCCCATCTTCAAATTTAGTACAATTAACAACATCGTTCTCTGTTAAAACGTATTCACCTATTACCCTTCTGCTCTCCCTGACTCCAAGTTGATGAGCAGTTCTGACAAGTGAACATTTCTCCATACCCGGTATTCTCTTTTGACATTGTTTAACTGTATTTATAACATTTCTTCTTTCTGAAATTTCTCCAATGGTAATTGATGCTCCATCCACTGGATTAATATTGATAGTTCTGGTTAGATTTAGACTAATTGTTCCTTCTTTCCAGGAAACAGCTGTAAAACTAAAGGGTGGCTTTTCATCCCATAAGGACATATGCCCTGCTAGATGGACAATGCCGTCCTTCCTATCTGTTCCTAACTTTGCACCTCTAACTAATCTAACATGCCAATCATCACGGCCTTTTATGTTCCCATCATTCTGTAAATCAATATACATCTTCTCAAAATCAACATTATCCAGTACAAAAGTCATGGTAACATTTTGCATGCTATCTGCAGCTTTAAAATCAAATGGGGCTCCAGCTAAATAGGAAAGGTCTGCATCACCAGTAGCATCAATAAATGTTTTTCCGTATACAGTTTTTCTACCAGATTTTGTTAATATTTCAATTCCTATTATTCTATTAGAGCTAACAATTGCACCTAACAAGCTACTATGAAAAGAGATTTCTACACCATGTTCCAAAACCATTTCCTGGGCAACATATTTATAAATTTCATGCTCGTATGGGGTTAGGGAAAATTCATAATTGTCATCATCTGTCCTCCATTTACCCCCGCGCATATGACCCATGCAGCCACCTTCTTGCACTAATCGCTGAACTATCTCTTCGCCTAAACCATCTACTACCTTTTCTCCATTACCGCTAAAAAATGCTAAAAATGGAAATCCATAATTTGCTGAGCCGCCCAAGAAGCCATATTGCTCAACCAATAGTGTTTTTGCTCCGTTTCTGGCAGAGGCAATAGCACTAACTACGCCCGAAGTACCTCCACCAACTACAATCACATCATAAAAATTATCCATTTTGATCATTACCTCCTATTTAGCAAATATTAATGTTTCTCTAAAATAATAGGTGTGCATTTAATATTTTTTATTTCATAATTCCCAATATTTTTGGTAGAAACAAAGATAGTTGTGGGAAATATATTATTATATAGAATGTCAATATTAATGGGATGTAGAAAGGTAAAATGGCTTTTACTAGCCTTTCAAAGGGAATTTCCGCAATTTCAGTAACTATATACAAAGAGGTTCCCACCGGTGGTGTTACTACTCCTAATACAAATCCAAAAACTAGAATTACCCCAATATGTACAGGGTCTACTCCCAGTGGTAATAACATTGGCAACAAAATTGGTGTAGCTAAAACTATGTTTGCAGAGGCAGTTGATATCATTCCTAGTATTAAAATAAAGATTCCAACCAGAAATAGTATTAAAGTTTTATCAGTTGTTACTGATAGAATAGAAGTAATCAATCTGTTCGGAATTTGTTCAATTGTTATAAACCAAACGAATATTCTAGCCACTGCTAACATAAACATTACTACCCCAGTAGAATGAATAGTATTTTTTAAGCAATTTAATATAACATCTATTTTTATTTTTTTATATAAAATTCCTAGAAAAAATGTATATACTACAGCTATACATCCTGCTTCAGTTGGTGTAACAATTCCCATCATTATTCCCCCAACAATCAATATAGGGGCTAACAGTGCTAAAAAAGAATCTTTAAATGTTATCAAAATTTCTTTAATAGAGGATTTTGGTCGAACGGGACAATTAACCTTTCCACTAACAGCAAGAATATAGACCGTAATCATCAACCCTAATCCCATCGCTATTCCAGGCAATAAACCAGCTATAAGAAGGGGAGCAGCTGGAACTTCTGCAACAGATGCATATATCATCATATGTATACTAGGTGGGATAATTGGACCAATCGTTGATGAAGCGGCAGTAATAGCAGCAGAAAAATCGATATCGTACCCTTCGTCTTTCATTGCCTTCAATTCTATTCTGCCTAGTCCAGAAGCATCAGCTGTTGATGAACCAGATATTCCTGCAAATACCATACTTGCCAGAACATTTACATGCCCCATACTACCTTTTATATGCCCCATAAGGGCAAGAGCAAAATCAAATATTTTTTTCGAAACATCAAATTCATTCATCAATTCACCCACTAAAATATATAATGGAATTGCTAATAGCGTATAACCATTTATTCCATTAATCATGGTTTGGGGGATCATTGAAAGGGGAACATTATTTGCAATTAATCCTATTATTGATGAAGTAAGAACAACTATAGCAATAGGTGCCCCTATAGCTAAAAGAAGGGTAAATATTATCACTATAAATAATAAATCCAATATATCTCACACTCCTCATTGAAAAGTAATCAATTTTCAGTAAGTTCAAGCATAAAAAAATAAAAAGATGTTATCAACATTGAGCTTAGAGAAAGCAAAATTGCAGAAGATAGGTACACTCTGCTAATACCTAGTCCTATTATATTCCTTCCGGCATGCAGAGGAAAAATTTGAATGGTGCCAATGATACTTAAAATAAGGTTGACTATTATTATCAAATAAATAAAAAGGTTGACTATTTTTTTAGTTTTTTCACTAGATTTTGAAAGTATTTTATCGATAAAAAACGTTATAGAGATATGTCCTCGGTTTTTATAGACATAGCTTACACTCAACATACTGGTCCAAATAAATACTAGGGTAATGGTCGCAGAAATCCAAATGGCTGGTTTATGAAAAATATATCTTAATAACACACTGTATATAATTAAGAATACCATTATTACCAGAGTCAACATTGATACGTAAAGCTCGATTTTCCCAATAAAGGTAATTAAATTGTTAAAAGCGCTAAGCCTTTTTGATGTCATATTCATTCCTTTAATATCGTGTTAATATTTGTAAAATTCAACGGGTGTAGGGAATAATCCTACACCCGCACTACTTACATTCTATAAGTTTTGAATATACTCAAAAAGACCTTCTGACCATAAGCCTTTCTTCTCGAATTCTACCGCAAGTCCTTTTGATCTTTCAGCAAATTCTTTAGTACTTATTTCAACATATACTGCACCTTCATCTAACATCTTTGCCTTGTCTGTCTCAAACTCCTCGGCTAGTATATTAGTATAAAATTCTCCTGCTTCGTGAGCTGCTTCAATCAGTTTATCTTTTAATTCTGGCGCTAATGCATTGTAGGCTTTTTCACTTACCAGTAGGTTAAATGGTGCCATCATATGACGCGTATTGGTAATAAAAGGAGCAACTTTGTAAAATCCCATACCGTAAATTGAACCAATAGGAGAATCCATTCCATCACCAATTCCTCTTTCTAAGGCTGAATAGGCTTCAGCCCAGGGGATTTCGACAGGATTGACTCCAAATTGTTCAAAAGCTAAAAAGTAGGTTTCCAATGCAGGCATACGAAAAGTATGTCCTTTTAAGTCATCTATAGAAAAAACAGGAAACTTTGTAACTATTGCCCTTGGAAGCCGGTACCAATTTTTAGCCAATACCCTCACCCCTTGTTTGACCATTTCATCTTCCATTGCTTTATATCTGTCTGTTTCAAAAAATCTTTTAATATGATTTAAATCAGAGAAAGCAAATGTCATCGCAAAGATTCCATAATCTTTCACTATATGTTGATTCCAGTCCATTACATTTGCAAACATCTCTTGCGCACCAATAATTGTATTTTCAATCATACTAACTTCATCACCAAGTTGTCCAGCGGGATATATTTCAACTATCATATCTCCATTTGTTTTTTCCTTAACTAGATCGGAAAAGTAGTTGAGTGCAATTGTTTCAGGTGTTGCTACTCCATGCACTCCTCCCAAGCGCCATTTTACTGTAGACCCCATTGCTACAGAAGACAGACTAAAAATAGCCAGAACAATTACTAAACCCAAAACTCCAATCTTTTTATAATTTACAGAATACATTTTACTCCTCCTTTGAATATTTTTTTAAGAATTAATCTAATTAAAGATATTATAATTTTTCATTCTTGTAAGTATACTTTATAAAAAATAGAACCATTAATTTCGCTTATATCTATTATCTGTAACTTATTAATCAATTTTTCTCATTTTTGTATAATATGCATAACGAAATATCTTTATATCCAGAAAAAATCAGTAACTATATTTATAAAAAAACAAATTTTTGCTAATCTTCTTAC
>JAXGTM010000052.1:0-12542 GCA_040774925.1 Atribacterota bacterium
TGATAACTAATTTAGCTCTTCAACAGGGTTTTAAAGTTAGAGTTATTGATACTTTATGGTTTAAAAAAGAAATTCCATTGATTCATTTAAATAATCCCTATTATGAATTTGTTAAAGGAGACATACGTGATTATAGTATGGTGAATAGAGTATTGGATGATATAGATTATGTTATTAATGCTGCTGCAGTTGTAGGAGACCCTGCCAGTAAAATATTTCCAGAACTAACGAGTCAAACTAATTTTGAGGCATTTAGAAATATTATTGAGTTATCTAAAAATAAAGAAATAAAAGGGGTTGTATTTTTATCAACCTGTTCTAACTATGGTACAGCAAAAGAATTGGCAAATGAAGAAACTGAGCTACTGCCACAATCACTATACGCTCAGTCAAAAGTGCAGGCAGAAAAACTATTAATGGATGGTGAACATAAATTAGATTGGATAATATGCCGGCTTTCTACTGTATATGGTATTTCCCCACGAATGAGATTTGATTTAACTGTAAACGACTTTACTATGAATGCCTTTGTAGAAAAGAATTTAGATATCTTTTTGCCATACAGCAATCGTCCATATATACATGTTTATGATGCAGCAAAAGTTATAATTGAATTGTTAAAAAATTTTGATAGTGTTAAGAATAATGTTTTTAACATTGGTTTTGATGGTGAGAATTATCAAAAAATCGAAATAGCAAATATTGTTAAAGAATATTTACCTGACACTAAAATCGAAATAGTTAAAAGCGGGCATGATTTGAGAGATTACCGGGTTGATTTTTCTAAATTGAATAAATTCTTGAATTTAGAAAATACCTATACTGTCAGGGATGGAGTGAAAGAGGTTTATGAAATACTAAAAAACAAGATCATCACTGATTATCGACAGGATTATTATTACAATACAAAACCAGACCTTAATAATAATTATTAGAACAAAAAATTGAAATATTAGAAATATATGAATAAAAATAATGGAAGAGGTATAAAAAAATGGCTAAAATATTAGTGACTGGCGCCGGCGGATTTATCGGTTCCCACCTTACTGAATATCTCGTAAAAAATGGGCATAAAGTTAGAGCCCTCATTCATTACAATTCATGGAATTTTTGGGGTTGGCTGGAAAAATCTAAATGTATTAATGATATTGAAATATTCTCAGGGGATATACGCGATTACGATTCTGTTCATAAAAGTATGGAAGAAATTGATTATGTATTTCACCTAGCAGCCCTAATAGGAATACCCTATTCATATTACTCGCCACTGGCTTATATTAAGACAAATATTGAAGGAACTTATAATATTTTACAGGCTGCTCGTGCATTAAACACCCAAAGAATTATTATCAGTTCAACTGCTGAAGTTTATGGAACTGCTCAATACCTGCCTATCGATGAAAAGCACCCTGTTAACCCTCAGTCACCCTATGCAGCAACAAAGGCTAGTGCCGATGTACTGGCAAACAGCTTTTTCTTTTCTTTCAATCTTCCTATTGTTATAATACGGTCTTTTAATTCTTTTGGTCCAAGACAATCCGCCCGGGCTGTAATCCCTACCATTATTTCGCAAGCTTTAAAAGGTGGAGGAGAATTAAAACTGGGTAATATTGATGTTTTCAGAGATTTTAATTATGTACTTAATATGGTACAGGGATTGTATGAAGTTGGTTTACACGAAAAATCAATTGGTGAAACACTACATATAGGTACAAACAAGGGAACTTCTATTCGTGAATTGATAGACATGATTGGTAAGTTAACCAATACTGAACTGAAAGTTCAAATTGACGAACAACGTATCAGGCCAGTAAAAAGTGAGGTACAGGGGTTGGTGTGTGACTATTCCCGGACAAATCAACTTACCGGCTGGAAACCAACTTTTTCATTGGAGGAAGGTCTAACAAAAACTATTGAATGGTCCCGGGACAATTTAGATATTTATAAAGAGGGTATTTACAATGTTTAAAGCCATGTTAGATGACCCAAACTTAGGAAGTTTAGAAAAGAAATATATTTTAGAGGCAATAGATAGTAATTTTGTTTCAACTATTGGTCCATTTGTGAACGAATTTGAGGAGAAGTTTGCCAGTTACATTGGCTCTAAAAAAGCTGTTTCTACTCAAAGTGGAACTGCTGCTCTACACATAATACTTTACGAACTCGGAATTGGGAAAGGCGATGAAGTGATTGTACCTTCCTTTACTTTTATTGCCAGTATCAATCCTATTCTATATGTCGGTGCTACTCCAGTAATTGTTGACATGGACCCTGTTACCTGGAATATCAACCCGGAAGAAATAAAAAAAGCTATTTCAAAAAAGACTAAAGCAATAATTCCTGTTCATGTTTATGGCAGTGTAAGCAATATTGGAGAGATAATCAACATAGCCAGGGAGCGTGGTATCTATGTAATTGAGGATGCCACGGAGAGTCTGGGTGCAACATATAAAAATAAACAAACTGGTTCCTTTGGAGATTTTGGATTTTTTAGTTTCAATGGTAATAAATTGATTACCACTGGAGGCGGAGGAATGATTGTAAGTGATAATGTTGAACGTATTGACCATATAAAATTCATAATAAATCAAGCCAGGGATTCTTCCAGAGGATACTATCATCCCGAATTAGGATTCAATTACCGGATGACAAACATAGAAGCTGCTTTAGGATTGGCTCAACTGGAAAGAATCAACTTATTTCTAGAAAAAAAGAGTGTTTTTCGGACCATTTATCAGAATGTATTCAGAGACTTACCTTTTATAAAGTTCCAACAAGCAGAAGAGAATGCTATTGGTAGCTGGTGGCTGACAGCTATATTAATAGATATGGAAAACATTATTATTGATGATATTCAAATAATGTTAAAAGAAAAAGGGGTTCCTACCCGGAAAGTTTTTATGCTTGCCAGTGAAATGCCTTACTTGAAGAGTTATTCCCGGCCATGTCCCAATGCCTATGAGGTGTTTAAAAAAGGAATGTGCCTCCCCAGCTCTACATTAAATACTGTAGAAAATATTAAAGAGGCTGCCTCAATTATAAAAGAGGTGTTGAATGGATAAAAAAAGGCTCATTCTGGTTGGAGGAGGTGGGAACTGCAAGGTAGTTTTGTCAATATTAGAAAAAAATGATAATTTTAATGTAGTTGGAATAACTGACCTGAAAAGCAATGTAGGAAGATTTATAAAAGGAATCAAGATAATTGGTACCGATGAGGATCTCTCTGACATCTACATGAGTGGAGTTCAGTATGGTTTTGTTACTTTTGGAAGTATAAAGAATAATTTGAAAAGGCTCCAGTTGTTTTCTATTTTAAAAACAATTGGTTTTGAACTACCTATAATTATTTCTCCGGACACAATTATAGATAAGAATACTAAAATCGGTGAAGGCACTGTAATTATGCCTGGCAGCATTATTAATGTTGATTCTGAAATAGAGAAAAATTGTATTATTAATAGCGGAGCAACTATCGAACATGACTGTAAAATTGGTAATCACTGCCATATTGCTCCCGGTGCAAACATTTCTGGTGGAGTTAACATTGGTGATTTAAGCTTTATTGGTACCGGAGCAACAGTTATTCAGGGTATCCAGATCGGTAGAAACGTTACTGTAGGAGCTGGAAGCGTTGTCATTAAAGATATTCCTGATAATGTAATTATAGTTGGGAATCCTTCTAGAATAATTGGGGAAAATAATCTGGTTTAAAACATTAAGATTGATGATTAAAATATATTTTTTAGGTTAGAGTGGTAATGAAAAAAGAATTATATATTGTGTATTGTATAGATACTGAAGGACCTTTGTATGAACCTCTTCATGCAACATTTGAAAGGTTAAAAGAGATTTTTAACATAAAAATTCAGCCAACCAACGAAAATTTAACGAAATTACAGAAAAAAGAAATTAATTTGAATGGCTTGGAGGAAGATGTTGCCAGAGTTATACACCCTCACCTTATAACATATAATGAAACATGGGACCAGGTTGATGAAATGCTTGATGAATTATTAAGCGAAGGGTTTAGAAATAGATTTAAGGATTCTGATGGAAAAGGGCTAATCTATAACTGGCATTGTCTTGACCACGCTGGTTATCTAACCAATGAACGTAGAAAAGACTTAGGTTATGGAAATATTTTTATTCATTACAAAACAAAGATAAGTGGAAATGGAAATCTTGATAAAATTCATTGGCATTTCCATCCTCTGTCTTTTAACAGGGAAGGGCATATTTCAACAACCTCTTTTGATAATTCAATATATGAATTTCATCAAATAATAACCAGGAGATTGATCGATTATGGCTGGTTTCCCATTGTGAACAGAGCTGGCTTCCATGTGATCAGGCAGGACTCGAACATGGTTTTAGAACAATGGATTCCCTTTGATTACAGTAACCAGGCTCAATATTTTCCGGATGCTAACAATCAATTGGATGTCCAGGGTGGCAGATTTGGTGATTGGAGAAGGTCACCTAAAGAGTGGAAACCCTACCATCCTTCCCATGATGATTATCAGACACCGGGAAATATGAACAGATGGATTACTAAATGTTTAAATATTGGCACCAGGTTAAGGTTGCTTACAGATTATGAGATTAAAAAAGCTTTTGAATTAGCCCAGCAGGAAGGGAAGGCAATTCTTAGTTTTACCAATCACGATTTTAGAGATATGCGCAAAGATATAAATGATGTTTTTGGAAGAATATTTCTTGTTGCTGAAGAGTATAAAGATGTAAAAATATTTAATTGTGATGCTATAGAAGCAATGCAGAAATATCTTGGTGTAAATGCAAATACAGAAGGTATTAAACTTAAAGGTTACTTAAAAAAAGTTAATAAAGATACAACGGTATTAATAGTTGAAGCAATACAGGGGGAATTTTTTGGTAGTCAACCCTATCTGGCAATTAAAACTAAAGATGGCAGATATTTTCACGATAATTTTGATGAAATAGAATTTAAGAAGAGAATGAGCTACACCTTTGATAGGACTACACTAAAAATCGGTCAATTAGAAAAAGTAAAAGTTGCCTCTAATGATAAATACGGTAATTGTTCAATTGTAGATATAGATTTGATAGTGTGATGAGGTAAAAAAATTTAATTAGCTTACTTTAATTTTATTTATAAGAGTAATAAAAATGAAAAGAAAAAATGAGACAATATTAATCGGGGTTGTATTTCCAGAAAACAGAAGCTTTTTATCTGATTATTTTGCCTCAATTAAATTCCAGGATACCAGCGAGTTTGATATTTTAATTCTAAACGATGGGTTAAAAGGCAATTTCATATTTAATGATAATAGAATAACCATCATCAATATTCAGGAAAAGACCACACCAGCAAAAATAAGAATGAAAGGGATTAGATATGCTTTAGAAAATGGTTATAAAAATTTAATACTTTCTGACTCAGACGATTATTTTTCCTCCAATAGAGTTTCTGTTTCAATAAATGAACTAAAAAATAATGATTTTGTTTTTAATGAACTATGTGTAGTGAATTCAAAAAAAAAGATTATTCAGAGGTCGCTTTATGAAAAATTTTTAAAACATGATTTACAAAATTTACAATTGGATTATTTGAAAATTATTGATAGAAATATATTTGGATTAGGGAATAGTTCTGTAAGGACTAATGTTCTTAAAGAAATGTCAATACCTGACGATATAATTGCAGTAGATTGGTGGGTTTTCTCAGTTATTCTTCTCAACCAGTCTAAAGGGTCTTTTGTTAACGAGGCGATCACATATTACCGGCAACATGAAAATAATATAGTTGGAGCCAGAAATCAATTAAATATTCTTCAATTGACAAATGGTATTATAGTTAAAAAAATACATTATAAAAATCTTTTTTTATACTGTAAAAATCATGGTTTCAAAGAGGCGGAGAAAATTTATAATAACAAATTAGAAGAAATAGTAGATTTGGAACGATTTTTACAAGATTCTGATTTTCAGAACAATTATATCAAGGTTATTAATGAAAACTACAACAGTATTTATAATGGATGGTGGAGTGAAATTTTGTCATTAGAGGAGTGGAAAAAATATGAACAGTAATAATTTTTTTAATGGAATTATTTCTAGTAAGGAACCCTACATAATTGCCGAAATTGGGGCTAATTACAATGGAGATATGCGCTTAGCAAAAAAAATGATTGAAAGTGCAAAAGAATGTGGCTGCAATGCAGTAAAATTTCAATCATGGACTAAAAAGTCATTATTTGCAAACAAATATTATCAGCAGCAGAGTCATTTGGTTGATGAAAATTTTGGAAATTTAGAAGAGATGGTTGACAAATTCTCATTATCGGAAAGAGAACATATTATTTTAAAAGAGTATTGCGATAAAGAAAAAATTACCTTTTGTTCAACCCCAATTGCCAGAGAAGAAATAGATTTGTTGGATAGCATAGGAGTGCCTTTTTTTAAGGTAGCCTCAATGGATTTGAATAACTTACCATTTTTAGAATATATGGCTAAAAAGAATAAGACCATTATATTATCTACCGGAATGGGAAATCTTGCCGAAATTGAGACAGCTTTGAATACCATTTATAATGCGGGAAATAAAAAGATTATTTTACTCCATTGTATCGCAATATATCCACCGGAAGACAAAATTTTAAATCTGAGAAATATTGAAATGTTGAACAAAACATTTAATGTGCCAGTTGGCTTTTCCGACCATACTATTGGAACCACAATTCCGCTAGCGGCAATTACCCTGGGAGCAAAGGTTATTGAAAAACATTTTACTTTGGATAAAACGATGCCAGGTTGGGACCATGCAATATCAGCTGACCCTGTTGAAATGGCCAGCATTGTTAGAGAAGGAAAAAGAATCATAACTTCTTTAGGTTCATACGAAAGGGCTATTTCAGAGATTGAAATGAAACAACGGGAATCTTTTAGAACCAGTATAGTTACCAAAGAAAAGATTAAAAAGGGTGAAAAAATAGAAGAGAATAAACTGGATTTCAAAAGACCTGGAACTGGTATCAAGCCCGATGAAATAAAATACATTATTGGCAGAAGAGTTAATAGGGATATTGATGAAGATGAATTAATAAAATGGGAATATTTAGAATAAAGACATTATTTAAATAAATGGTTATTTTGCCAAAGCCGGACTATTCTAATATTTAATATAAGAAAAATTATTTTAAATTAAGTGATAAATATTTAGCTATTTACACCCTTTTGAATTTTATTTCATGCTAAAAATAATAATTGGTTAAAAAGGTTTGTATTGATATTTATAATTAATTATTAACAATTAAACACTTATTTCTAAATGAATACTTAACCTATTGAACATATTATCTTGACTTCAATCAATAGATATTTACGATTACTAGTGATTAAAATAGTAAATAAGGACTAACATTTAATGAAAAAACAAATAATGGCAATAATTCAAGCCCGGATGAATTCAAAACGACTACCGGGTAAAGTTATAAAAAGCATTCAGGGGAAACCATTATTGTTTAGATTAAAAGAACAGTTAACCTGGTCAGAATTGATCGATGATATTGTTATCGCTACATCAAATAATTCTTCTGATGAACCTGTAGATAAATTTTGTAAGGAAAACAATATTTTCTGTTACAGGGGAGACTTAGACAATGTTTTAAAAAGGTTTATTGATTGCGCAAATGAATTCAATATAGATACGATTATACGGGTAAATGCTGACAATCCTTTAATAGATCCTGAATCGATTGATAATATGATCGAACTATTCAATAAATTCCCAAAAACTGACTATATTAACAATGTTCATAAAAAGGGTTTAGTAATGGGAGCTGGTTGTGAACTGGTTACTACAGAAGCATTAAAAAAATCTTTTGCGATGATAGAAAGGTCCCCCTATATTGAAAGACAGTATTATTTTGAACATGTAACTGTCTTTATAAGGAAGCATACAGATTTTTTCAATACCATAAAATATGAACCCCCTGTTGAGTTGTCCAGAAATGATATATTTTTTTCGGTTGATTATCCAGAAGATCTGGAAGTAGTAAAGATTATTTTTAAAAATTTATACAGAGAAGGAAAATATATCAAACCAGAAGAAATAATTAGTTTTCTGGACCAGAATCCGAAAATAGCAAAAATTAATTCACATTTGCATGATTCTTTACCCGATTGGTAATAAAAAATATAGTGGTGAGAAAAATGTTAGAAAATTTGGATCAATACATAATTGATAGTAAATGTTCTATCAAGTCTACAATGGAAAAAATTGATATAAACGGTCGTGGGTTTATTATATGTACAGATAAAAATAATGAAATAGTAGGAATTGTCACCGATGGAGATATCCGTAGAGCTATTCTAAAGGGAATTGATACCCAACAACAAATTTATAAAATTATGAATAAAGAGTTTTACTTTTTGAAAGAAGATTATAAAGAAAAAGAAATAATAGACCTATTCAAAGATAACATAATAAAACATGTTCCGATTTTAAAAAATAAAAAAATAGTAGATATTATTTTTAGGGACGATTATTTTAATATACGATCAGAAAATAAGATAACAAAACCGGTAATTAAAATTCCCGTTATCATCATGGCTGGTGGAAAAGGTACACGTTTGGAGCCTTTCACCCGTATTCTCCCAAAAGCCCTAATCCCCATTGATGAAAAACCAGTTATTGAATTAATAATGGATAATTATGCTCAATTTGGGATAGTTGATTTTTATATTTCGGTAAACCATAAGTCAAACATGATTAAAGCCTTCTTTCAAGACTTTCATTCTAATTACAATATTTCTTTTATCGATGAAGACAAACCTCTGGGCACTGCCGGTGCTCTTGGATTCCTGGAGAATGAGATAACGACTCCTTTTTTTGTAACAAATTGTGACACAATAATTAAATGTGATTATTCGGAAATATATAAATTCCATAGAAAAGAAAATTTTGACCTTACTTTGGTATCATCAATGCAGCATCATATCATCCCATATGGAGTTTGTCAGCTCAATAACGATGGCAGTTTGAAAATGATCAAAGAAAAACCCGAATTTGATTTTCTTGTCAACACTGGCATGTATATATTAAGCCAGGATATTTTAAAATTTATTCCTAAAAATAGATATTTTAATATGACTGATTTAATAAAATGTTTAAAAAGAGAGAAAAGAAAAATAGGTGTTTATCCTATTTCTGAAACATCCTGGATAGATGTAGGAAAATGGGAAGAGTTTAGAAAAGCGGTTAATATTTTGAGTTTGTAATTCATAAATATTATTCAATTGCTACCTGTTTAAATATTTTCCCGCTGAATTAAAACCAATTTTATAGATGAGATTAGTGTAAAAAGTTTATGAGAAAAATAAGATGATAGGACTTGAAATATTTAATCTGGTACAGGAGATGTATCCGATCTGTAGAAGCATTACTGGTAATGGTGTTAGAGATACCCTGGATATCATCAAAAAACACATTCCGGGTTTGAAAATATTTGAAATTGCAACTGGAACAAATGTTTTTGACTGGGCTATTCCTAAAGAGTGGAATGTGAAAGATGCTTATGTAATTGACCCTGATGGAAAAAAAATAATTGATTTTCAAAAATCAAATATTCATTTAGTGGGATACTCAATACCTATTAACAGTGTTGTATCATTAAAAGAACTACAAGACCATTTACATTCAATTCCAGAACAGCCAGATGCAATACCCTATGTCACCTCCTATTATGAAGAGAGATGGGGATTTTGTATTTCAGAAAAACAAAGAAAGTCTTTAAGAGCAGGAGATTATTATGTATATATAGATAGTTCTTTAACAGAAGGAAGCCTCACCTATGGAGAAATAATTATTCCAGGAGAGAGAAAACAGGAAATTCTTCTTTCCACTTATATTTGTCACCCATCTTTAGCAAATGATAATCTTTCAGGTCCAGCAGTGACAACATATTTAGCAAAATATTTAATGGATTTAAAATATAGAAAATATACTTACCGAATAATATTTATTCCCGAAACAATTGGTGCTATTGCCTACTTAAGTAAAAATCTGGAAGTGATGAGAAAGAATACAATAGCGGGTTTTAATATTACCTGTATCGGAGATGACAGAACCTATTCTTTTTTGCCATCTCGGCATGGTAACACTTTGGCTGATAGAACTGCTTTACATGTGATGGAAAAAATGAATTTGAAATATATAAAATACAGTTATCTGGAAAGAGGGAGTGATGAAAGGCAATACTGTAGTCCGGGCATTGATTTACCGATAGTATCTATTATGCGTTCAAAATATGGAGAATATCCAGAATACCATACTTCATTGGATAATTTGAACCTGGTAACGGCCAGTGGACTGATGGGAGGGTATGAAGTTTTAAAAACCTGCCTTGATTGTATTAAAAATAATGAAAAGTTAAAAACGACTGTTTTAGGTGAGCCCCAACTTGGGAAAAGGGGGCTTTATCCTACTTTAAGTATAAAAAATAAGAATAAATATGAAAAAAATATTATTGATTTACTCGCCTATTGTGATGGAGATGGTGATTTAATTGAAATAGCTGAAAAAATTAATACACCATTATGGGAATTGTATCCACTAGTATTGGAGCTTAAAAGACATTCATTATTAAAAGAAGTTGAATAAATAAAAATCAAAGAATTCTATTTTGACAATTTTGAACAAAATATATAGCACAATAGAAATCATGCAATGTATTCCAAATATCAGTTTTAACAAATTTATAAAGATGATGGTACAAATTGAATAAAAATATTTTTAAAAATATTTCTTTTTATACTATAGGGGCACTCATTCCAAAGGCCATCGGGTTTTTTTTACTGCCAATATTTACCAGATATTTATCACCGGATGAATATGGAATAATAAATTATACTGAGTCTATCACGCTATTTTTATTTGCAATTACTATATTATCATTAAATACCTATCTATTGCGGCATGTTTTTGATTATGAAAAAGAAGAAGATAGGAAAAAATTAATTGGAAATGTATTTTTATTTATTACCTTTATAAATTTTGTTATGCTTGCAATAGAATTAGTTCTATTCCCAAGAATCATTTCAGCATTTGATATCAAAATTGACTTCAATCCTTATTTTATATTAGCACTAATTAATAATTTTCTACATATATTTTCGGTAGTTCCCTTAATAATTTTTAGATACAAAGGAAAGGCAAAAAATTTTGTAGCAGTCAATATTACTCATTCTTTTTTACAAATTATTTTATCGTTGATTTTAGTGATATATTTAGATATGGGAGTTTTAGGAAGATATTATGGCTCATTGATATCAAATATTATTTTTTTAATAGTATATTTAATCATAGTTTACAATAATACCATCCTAAAATTAAATCTACCACAGATTAAAGAGGGACTGGTATTTTCTTTACCCTTAGTCCCTGGTACTTTTTTATCCATAATAATTTCTGTTTCAGATAGAATAATGTTAGAGAGGTTTGTCTCTTTGACCGATTTAGGTATCTATTCGGTAGCTAATACTTTGGGTATGCTCTTGCAGATTCTTGCCTACAGTTCATATTTAACATATGAACCAATAATTTTTTCTAAAATAGGAAAGGATGGCTTTGCTGATAGTATTTATAAAATAAAAACTTTTTTTATGAGTATTATTATTGTACTGGCTTTTCTTTATGCATTATTTTCTAAAGAAATACTGACGATAATGGTTTCATCAAAATTTATGATGGGAGTGAAAGTAATACCTATTATAATTCTTTCAACTGTTTTTATCAGTGGTAATTATTTATTTGGCACTATTTTGATTGGATTTAAGAAAACAAATATATCATTTTTATCAAACACTGCTGGAGCAATAATAAATATTATGGTTAATCTATTTATGATACCCTTAACAGGTATATATGGTGCTGCTTTGTCAACTCTGACAAGTTATTTTATTATGTATTGCTTCATTTATTATTATTTATATCAACATATGGGAATAGATTATTTATCTATCAATAAGGACATGCTTTTAATACTGGTGGGTTCTGGGTTGATCTATATATTTCATTATTATATTGATCTGGATATAACATTTTTCCTTATCATGTATAAAATAATTGCTGTATTCTTTTTTATAATTTTAATTTCCAAACTCAACAATATTAAATTTATTAACAATATTAAATTTTAAGAATAGTTAATAAATAAAATAAGCATTGCATATCTTATTCTGGAATACACATAAGTTTGCAATATACCAAAAATAGACTACTTTATTATAAAGCAAAGTGGAAAAAGAGTTTTGTTGTTTGTATAGAATAATAAGATAATTATTAACCTATAATTTTAGAAGAAAATGATGGAATAAAGTCTCATAACCAAACAATTACAAAAAATATTTTTCCTTTAAAATCGGTTAAAGTTGGACTTAGAATTTATGGGGTATTGGGAGTGCATGCTGGGGAGAAAAAGAGCAGGGCTTAGGAATTGACCCTGATGTATCTATAGGGAATGGGGTTAAAATCTTGTTAGATAGTAATCATACGATGAACA
>JAXGTM010000053.1:0-12391 GCA_040774925.1 Atribacterota bacterium
AGCTGAAAAGGATGCAATAGTAGATATTGCCTTTTTTGGAGCAGCGGGGATTGATCAAAAAGATAGCATTATTCCTTGCTCTAAAGCTGGAATTATAGGATTTAAGACTTTTTTACATGAAGCTCCCCAGGGAAGAGAACAGGAATTCATTGGTTTAACTGCCCCTGACACAGGCGATCAATATGAATTAATGGAAATACTTGCTAAAACAGACTTAATTACTGCCTTTCATGCAGAAAACAATGACATGATTAAGAAAAATATAGCTCGATTAAGAATGGAAGGAAAAACTTCTCCAATTTACCATGAACGTTCCCGTCCTCCCGTAGTTGAAATTGAAACAACTTCCAAAATATTATTATTTGCAGAAAAGACAGGTGCTAAAGTAGAAATTGCTCATATAAGTACCCCTGAGGCTGCTGAATTAGTAAGGAAAGCAAAGGAAAAAGGAGTGGATGTTGTAGCGGAGACCTGCCCACATTACTTATTTTTAAATGAAGATGCACTAATAAAATTTGGTGCTTTTGCTAAATGTAATCCGCCTCTAAGGTCTGAAGAGGAAAGGCTAAAAATGTGGGAATACCTGGTTGACGGTTATTTTGATTTCGTCGGCAGTGATCATGCACCATACACTAAAGAAGAAAAAGAAAAAGGTGATGGTGATATTTTCATTCCTCCTGCGGGATTTCCAGGACTATCCACCAGGTTACCCTTAATGTATACTGCAGTAAAAGAAGGAAGATTAAAACTTGAACAGATGGTTCGATTGATTTGTGAAAATCCTGCTCGCATATTTGGTTTATATCCCAAAAAAGGAGTTTTGATGCCAGGATCTGATGCGGATTTAATTATTATTGATCCGAATAAGAAAGGAACAATTGATAAAGATAAGATGTTTACTAAATGTAAGGCGAGTGCAGTAGTTTATGATGGCTGGGAGGTATACGGACAGCCAGAAAAAACAATAGTTCGTGGTACAGTTGTCTATGATCAGGGTGTAATCAAGGTTAATCCTGGCTATGGAAAGGTAATTCGGGTTAATAAAGAAAAATAATTATTTTATAAGAATATTTTGTTTTAATAATGACAAGGGCTTTAATAGTCCTTGTCATTATTTTATCAAGAATTCCATTCAATACCATACTAACACTATTTTTAATGAAAAAGAATAAGTTAGTTTAAAAGCCATCTAATTCAGTCAATGAGATATTATTACAAAATAATTCCAACAGTAAATCGAAATAAACACTTAATTACTATCATTAAAATATTTTAATCATTTCAATTACTATTTATATATATGTGAGCAAATTAAAAATAAAAAATCTTATTATTTTGTTATAGATAGATTTATACTTGCCACTTTAGCTATTGAATTTCTTTTGGTTATTTGATAAGCTTAGTGCTACCAAATAATTATGAGAAACGACTGGTCTGAGAGCTAGTCAGATAATAAAAAGTAAGAAATTTTTACCATAATATTTTTTAACAGTTAATTATTCAAAGCCGGCGTAGCTCAATAGGCAGAGCAACGGAATCGTAATCCGTAGGTTGTCTGTTCAACTCAGATCGCCGGCTCCATTTATCTTGAAAAAAAGAGTCTTCTATCAGAGAGCCTTTGTATTATAGCTGCTTCTTATTGCTTAAAAAGGAAAATCTATGTCTAAATTCACAATGCCACATACCCCAAAAATCTCAATCAATACAATAAAAGAATATTTTATTAAATACAATTTTTTCCCACTGAAGAAAATGGGGCAAAACTTTTTAGTAGATAGTAACATTGGAGATATCATAATCAGAGTATTAGAGTTAAATAAAAATGAATCAATTTTTGAAATTGGAACTGGTTTAGGTAGTTTGACATTACAACTTATCCCTTTTGTTGAGCATATTTTTACTATTGAGAAAGATATCAGGTTTAAACCAATACTAAACGATCTTCTTTTTCAGTTCCAGAACTCCGTCACGTTAATTTACCAGGATATTTTATATTTTAATATGGAAAACTTCTTAAAACAAAAAAGGTTAGAAGGGTATTTTATAGAAAAATTAGTTGGGAACCTGCCTTACTCTATATCCTTACCTTTATTAAAAAAGATTTTCACAATGAGAAATATTTTTAAAGTAGCTGTTGTCATGGTACAGAAAGAAGTGGGTGATAAGATACTGGCAAAACCGGGAGATGATAATTACGGTTTTTTATCTATATTATCGGACTGTTTTTCAATAACTGAGAAAATACATTTAGTTAAACCGAAAGCATTTTTTCCTGAACCAAAGATTGATTCGATAATATTAAAAATAAGATTTCTGCAAAATCCGAAGATTGATATAATTGATGAAGACCTATTTTTTGAAGTAGTAAATTCTGTATTTCAGTATCGAAGAAAGAACCTAATCAATGCATTGAATACATATTTTGTTTCATACAATGATAAAAAATTATTAGAAAAATCATTGACCGATGTTGGTATAAACCCGAAACGAAGAGGAGAGACGCTGACTCTAGAAGAATTTTCTCTAATAGTTAAAATAATGAAGCATTTAACGATAAATTGATTTTTTTAGAGATTCTGGTTAAAATAATACTGAGTATCACTAATAATATGCAAAAATTTAAAAGTTTTTTGACAAACATCTATCTAACATGCTAAAATTTTGCAAGCTATTAAGAAAGAATGACTTTTAGAATTTACGGTTATGATGGCACAAAATTTATTTTACATGCTAAAAGAATGGAATTTTCTAGCTGATTAATGTATGTTTAATTTCAGCACAGCAATATATCTTGCTGTGTTTATTTTTTAATAAATGTTGTTTAAATAATATAGTCCAAGATCCAAGATAAGAATAGTTATATATTGCTATTATTACCCGAAAAATCCGATTTAATTAATCGGAATAACTCTAAATAACTTAATATTGATATAATACTACTAAAATGCGTTGTACAGGAGGTAAATAAAAATATGTAACAATGAAAAAGTGTTTTGTTGGAATTTGAAATTAATACAAAGTGTTTTGTTGATTTTATCGTAAACTATTTATATCTTTTAAGTTTGATTTAGTGAAAACAACTTGATAATAGAAAAAACAAAATAGGAAAAGGCGGTGTAAGCAAGTGCAAGTTACTGATGTAAGAATTAGAAAAATACAGACTGATGGTAAATTAAGAGCTTATGTATCAATTACTTTTGATGATTCCTTTGTAGTGCATGATCTTAGAATAATTGATGGTAGAAAGGGTATGTTTGTTGCTATGCCCAGCAAACTGTTACCAAATGGAAACCATAAAGATATTGCACATCCCATAAACACAGAAGTAAGGGAAAAGATACAGAATGCTGTATTAAAAGAATATGAAGCCATTGAACGTGAAGGAAGAACAGTTGATGAGTACTCATCAGTCGAGGATATTGAGAGTGATAGCACTGAGCTTTTAGAAGAATCAGGATTGGGTGAAGAGTAAAAATTAATTTAAAATTAACTTACTTGAAAATATAATTATTCTATTATAATATTAGTTGGTCAAATAATAATATAGTCAGAAGATGTTAAAATAAATAGTTACTTTACAAATTGCATGTATATGCATCATAAGAAGTCTTTCTGATTAAATGAAAAATTATTTTGGAGCATTCTATATAAAATTTCTAGGTGCTCCAAAATATATTTTGTTAATTATCTGAAGAACATTTTAGGAAAAGCATTGATTCAGGTAGATTGTAATAAATATATATCCTGGTAGCAAGCAGGATATTGACTAATGGTATGAATTAAAAGCAAACTGAGATTAAAGACATAAAATAGTAGCGATACTGTAATTATTGATGTATAAAGTACTTTAATTCTAATAAAGTAAATAAAGTATCTGTATACTATTTGTTGTTTATTTTAAAAAATTTAGTTATTGGGGTGTAGCCAAGCGGCAAGGCAAGGGACTTTGGCTCCCTCATCGGAGGTTCGAATCCTTCCACCCCAGCCATAACCTTTTTCCATTTATTCAAAATAAAACACGATTTAACCTCAGAAGCAATTCATTAATTTTCTTTTTATCATTTCTTGATATGGAATTAATTCGGTAGGGTAAAGCTATGAATAATGTCGTATCAGTGATTTTAGCAGCTGGATACGGTACAAGAATGGAATCTTCACTTCCAAAGGTGCTGCATCCACTAGCAGGTCAGCCGATGGTCACTTATTCTTTAGAATTAGTCAGAGAATTGAAAATAAAAAGAAGAATTATTGTTCTCGGTCATCAAATTGAAATTATTAAAGAAGCTGTTAACAAAATTGATAAGGAAACTACCTGTGTTCACCAGAAGCAGCAGCTCGGTACCGGGCATGCTCTACAGGTGGTTCAGCCTTACCTGACCAATTTTTATGGCACTATACTGGTTTTGTCTGCAGATGTTCCGCTTTTAAAGCAATCAACAATCTACAAAATGATAACATATCATCAAAATAGTTCTTCTTCCTGTACTTTACTAACAGTAAAACTGGAAAATCCTAGAGGATATGGGAGGATCATAAGAGATGAGTCAGGAGAAATTATTAAAATTACTGAACAGGGTGACTTAAAAGATAGCCAGCATGAGATTAAAGAGATAAACAGCGGGATATACTGCTTTAATAGTGAAGACTTATTTTCAGCACTATCTTTAATTGATAAGGACAATTTCCAAAAAGAATATTATTTAACAGATGTTATTGAAATAATTAAAAACAGAGGATGTTTTGTGGGGAGTATCTCTGTTGAGGACCCATCTGAAATAATGGGTGTAAATACTCAGCAGGAACTATCTTATGCCTCTCAAGTAATGTATCAAGCAAATGCTATTGAACAAATGAAGAGAGGGGTAACAATAATTTCACCTGTCAACACTTATTTGGCAAGAAATGTAAAAATTGGTAAGGGAACCATTATCTATCCTTTTACTTTTATTAGCGAGGGGTGTCAGATTGGCTGTAACAGCCATATTGGACCTTTTTCTAATGTCATTGAGAGTCAGATTGGTGACCACTGCAGAATACTATCTTCTATGATTGAACAAAGTAGTATTGGCAATAATACAACTATAGGGCCATATGCACATGTAAGACCTGAAAGTATTATTGGTAATGAAGTAAAGATTGGCAATTTTGTTGAAATTAAAAAGACATTTATAGATCAGGGAACTAAAGCTAATCACATGTCTTACCTTGGTGATGCAACTTTAGGTAAAAATGTTAATATTGGTGCAGGTACTATCATTTGTAATTATGATGGTGTCAGAAAAAATCCAACAATAATAGAGGATGGTGTTTTTATCGGCAGCAACAATTCCCTTGTAGCACCGGTGACTATTGGCAAAGATTCTTACACTGCTGCTGGTTCCACTATCACTGAAAATGTTCCCCCTTTAAGTTTAGGTATAGCAAGGTCAAGACAAAAAAACGTTCTGGGTTGGGTTGAAAAAAAGAGACAATAAAAAAATTGAATAAAAAAGAAAAAAACAATGCGATAAGGAGGCAGTGAAGTGATTGCTTGTGGCAATAGAGGACTTAAAATATTTTCTGGCAATGCTAATCGACCGTTAGCCGAAGAGATTGTTGCACATTTAGGTACCGAACTTGGGAAAGCGAAGGTATCGAGATTTCCTGATGGGGAATTGCAAATAAAAATTGATGAGAACGTTAGAGGACAGGATGTTTTTGTTATTCAACCTACCTGTCATCCGGTT
The DNA here is from genome assembly GCA_040774925.1 of Atribacterota bacterium. Lineage (GTDB taxonomy): Bacteria > Atribacterota > Phoenicimicrobiia > Phoenicimicrobiales > Stramentimicrobiaceae > Stramentimicrobium. Next base: position 5,727 of record JAXGTM010000053.1, read on the forward strand.
CATGAACATCTGATGGAATTACTGGTAATGATAGATGCCCTTCACCGTGCTTCAGCAGGAAGGATTACTGCAGTTATTCCTTACTATAGCTATGCCAGACAGGATAGAAAAACTCGCCCCAGAGAACCTATTACTGCGAAGTTAGTTGCTAATCTATTGGTTAAAGCAGGAGCAGTACGTATTTTGACGATGGACTTACATGCGGGACAGATTCAAGGTTTCTTCGATATACCCCTTGACCATTTAGAAGGTGCACCTATATTGGCGGATTATTTTAAAACAAAGGATTTATCTAAAGTTGTAGTTGTATCTCCTGATGTCGGAGGTACCGCCAGAGCAAGAAATTTTGCCGGTCACTTAGACAAACCGATTGCTATTATCGATAAGTATCGGTCCTCTGAAAGCAGTGTGGAAATAATGCATATAGTTGGAAATGTAAAAGATAGAACTGCCATAATTGTTGATGATATGATTGATACTGCTGGTTCTATAATAAAAGGAAGTCAGGCTTTAAAAGAAGCAGGAGCAAAAGAAATATTTATTTGTGCTACTCATCCCGTTTTTGCTGATCCTGCTCGTGCAAGAATAGAAAAGTATTGGAAAGAAGGATTATTTCAAGAGATAGTAGTAACAAATTCAATACCGATTCTTCCTGAAAAACAACTACCTTGCATTAAGCAATTATCTGTTTCAAAGATATTTGCAGAAGCTATAAAGCGAATTCATTGCAATCAGTCTATCAGTGAACTATTTAGATAATATAGGCTGTGGTATGAGATATTAGAGTAATTTTATAAAATGATTTCTAATTTTTTTATTAAAATATTTATTTGTAGTATAATAAAAAGTTAGTTATATAATTTTTACTTTGTTAATAATTAGTAATATCTTTTTATAATTATAAATTAATGAAAATGTTCTATCATAAAAGAATTATTGCGGAGGTGAACGAGAATGAAACGAATTGAATTAAAGGTAGAAACCAGAGAAAAAAGTGGAAAAGAAGAGAACAGTAAAATTAGAAAAGATGGATATGTACCGGGCGTCCTTTATTCCCCACATGATAAACAAAATCTACTTCTAAAAATATCGGAAAAAGAGCTTTTTCGATTTTTGTCTGATAAAGAACATGCTCATGGAATAATAAATTTGAAAATAAAAGAAAAAGATAATAAGAAAGTCACACGTTTGGCATTGATGAAAGATTTTCAGTATGATTCTTTGAAAAAAAGAATAAACCATTTCGATTTTTATGGAGTTACACTTAAAGAAAAAGTTTCTTTAGTAGTTCCAATTATTTTGGAAGGTGAGCCGGTTGGTGTTAAGGAAGGTGGAATTTTGGATATCTCTTTAAGGGAAGTAGAAGTAGAATGCCTCCCGACCGATGCTCCTGCTGCTGTAAATATTGACATCAGCGAAATGGGCTTTAACGATGTAATAACCCTGGAAAATATTTCACTGCCAGAAGGGGTAAAATTACTTACCGAAATTAGTCGGACTGTGGCCTCGGTTATTGCCCCAAGAATAAAAGAAGAAATACTACCTGAAGGTGAAGCTGATGCAAGCGAAGAAGCAGCAAAAACTGAAGATTAAAAAACTAAGTTATTAGTGATAATAAATAGAAAATAATTGAGAATGTGTATAACTAAATAAATTAAGGTTATGATGATGTGGAAATGATTGTTGGTTTGGGTAACCCTGGAACCCAATATAGATGCACCAGGCATAATATTGGGTTTCTAGTATTAAATAGAGTTGCAATAAATATTGTTGGAAATGATTTAAAATGGAAGAAGAAACACATAGCACACCTTCTCAATATTAGATATAAAGAGAAGAATATTATTTTAGTTAAACCTCAAACTTTTATGAATCTTAGTGGTAAATCAGTAAGAGAGATAGCAGACTACTACAATATTCATTTTAACCGCATTTTGATAGTATATGACGATTTTAATCTTCCTCTAGGTATGCTGCGTATAAGAAAAAACGGCAGTTCCGGAGGGCATCATGGAATGGATTCTATCATAAATAATCTCCAGACACCAGATTTTCCGCGTTTAAGGATCGGTATTGGAAATGATAATTTGTTAAGGAAGATGGGTTATGCTGACTTTGTTTTGTCAAATTTTTTGCCGGATGAAGAGAAATTGGTAGAAATCACTATTACCAGGGCTGCACAGGCAGTAGAAGATATCTTAAACCACGGTCTTCAGTATGCCATGAGAGAACATAATTCTTTTAAGCAGGATGAAGTGTAGTAGCTACCTGTCCTGTTCTAATATTCCTGTTCACAGAAAGCAACTGCTGATATATTCAATATTTTTGAGTATTTTTTTTCTTTATCTTCTGTAATGAAAATATATTTATTCTATTTTTAATAAGAATAATTAAAGAATCTAAAACCTGTTCACTTTTTCAAAAAGATTATTGATATCTGGCAAGAAAATAATACTATTATTCGGGCTTTGATATAAAATCTATTACATATATTCAAAGCCTTTTCTTTTTAAGGCGAAAATTATGAAACTGAACCAATTATGGAGTAAACACAAAGTTTATAATGAATTTCTGGAAAAGTTTTTATTGAAGAATAGAAAGCCTTTAGTTATTGAAGGTTTACAGGGCAGTGCATTATCTTTTTTTGTATCATCTCTAATTCAAAAAGAAGAAAAAAATCAATCATTGCTCTTTTTAGCTCAGAATATCATGGAAGCAATGTATCTATATCAGGATTTAATAACTTTTACTAAAACTCCTGAAAATAACAGCAATATATTTATATTTCCACCATATGAAGTTTTACCTTATGAGGAGTTGCCTCACGATTTTCAAATCATTAAGCAAAGAATGGAATTACTTTCAAAGCTATCTTTTTTGAAGAATGATATTAGCCAAAATACTCTCAGTCCTTTAGTCATTATAAGTACATATCGGGCAATCCTTCCAAAAATGATTCCTAATAAGACGTTTTTCCATGAACATTATAAACTAAAAATAGATATGCAATTAAATATAGAAGATTTTTTAAGTTATCTTATTGAGCAGGAATACCAACCTACGGAATTGATTGAAATAGAAGGGCAATTCAGCCAAAGGGGTGGGATAATAGATTTATTTCCTTTGACTGAAGATAACCCAATAAGGATTGAACTGGAAGGTGATAGAGTAGTTTCTTTACGATTTTTTAACCCAGAATCCCAAAGGTCTTTGAAGAGGATTGATGAAATACTTTTACTTCCAAAAAAAGAGATATCTTCATCTTCAGATATTAAAAACAGAGAGCAAAGCACTTTCTTTGACTATTTGCCTGAAAATATGAATATTATTGTTCATAAAATGATTGATTTTAAAAATAATGTAAAAGAATTTGAACAAGAAACTGAGAGATTCTTTTTAAACAAGAAGAGTGAGCAAAAGGATATTTTACCACCAGAAAAATATTATTTAAACTGGGACCAGATAAAAGATTATATAAACCAGAGCCAACAGCTCCTATCTTTAGAGTCCTGGTTGAAAGAGGAGAATGACAAAAATAATAACCTTATTAAAAGTAGTGAAGTTTTTACAATAGAAACAAAACCAGCTGAACAGTATTATGGGAATTTGGAGTTATTTTTTAAAAAAATTAAAAATCTTCTGCAGGAAAAGCAAACGATACTCGTTTTAACTAAAAACGAAGGAAGAGCTTTGAGATTGAGTGAAATATTTGAAGATAGAGGTTTGGAAAAATTCCAACTATTACCATTATCAGAGGTAGACTTACTTCCTGGTAGAATTTGTTTGAGCTATGGAATGATAAATTATGGTTTTTCTATACCCGATTTGAATCTTTCTGTTATTACAGAACAGGAAATATTTGGAAAACAAAGAGAAAAAAGCTTCAAAAAACATAGGTTTCAAGGGAAACCTTTTTACCGGTTAGATGAATTAAAAACAGGAGATTTCGTTGTCCACATCAATCACGGTATAGGCCGATATGCAGGCATTAAATCACGCAAAGCAGAAGGTATCAGAAGAGACTATATTTTAATACAATATGCTTCAGGTGATGAGCTTTATGTGCCTGTAGAACAATTGTCAATGGTACATAAATATGTGGGTGTCGGGGGAGCTTTACCCAAACTTAATAGATTGACAGACAGTAGCTGGAAAACTACGAAGAGAAAAGTCAAAGAATCAGTTAAAAAAATAGCTTTAGAATTATTTGATTTATACAAAAAAAGAAGCAATATTGATGGGTTTTCTTTTTCTACTGACACGGTCTGGCAGCAAGAATTGGAATTAGCTTTCCCGTTTGAAGAAACACCGGATCAGGAAAAGGCATTCCAGGATGTCAAAAGAGATATGGAGTCCCCTCATCCTATGGAGAGGCTGATTTGCGGAGATGTAGGATACGGGAAAACCGAGATAGCAATTAGAGCAGCATTTAAAGCAGTAATGGACAACAAACAGGTAGCAGTACTGGCTCCTACCACTATTCTTGCCCAACAGCACTGGGAAAATTTTTCTGAAAGAATAAAGCCCTTTCCTGTAAGAATAGAGATGCTTTCTCGCTTTAAAACTAAGAAAGAACAGAAGGAAATCATTGCTGATTTAAAAAAAGGAAATATCGATATAGTTGTTGGTACTCATCGCCTTGTACAGCCTGATATTGATTTCAAAGATCTGGGTTTATTGATTGTTGATGAGGAACAGAGGTTTGGAGTAAATCACAAAGAGAGGATAAAAAAGATTAGGGAACAGGTAGATTCTTTGACTCTAACTGCAACACCTATACCTAGAACGATGTATTTTTCTCTAGCAGGTATCAGAGAGATGAGCATTATCAATACACCTCCTGAATTAAGATTGCCGATAATTACTTTTTTTAAACCGAAAACAGATGGGATTATTAAAGAAGCTATAAAGCGCGAACTAAACAGGGGAGGTCAGGTATATTATGTTCATAATAGGGTCCAGGATATTGATGAAATAGCTGAAAAATTAAATCTTTTAATTCCTGAAGCAAAAATTGTTGTAGCTCATGGACAAATGCAAGAAGATCAGCTGGAAAATATAATGGTAGAATTTTTTAACAGGAACTATGATATTTTAGTATGTACTACAATAATTGAAATAGGACTGGACATACCAAATGTTAATACCATAATTATTGATGATGCGCATAAATTTGGTTTATCGCAGCTGTATCAGCTAAGAGGAAGAGTCGGCCGTAGCAGTAGAAGGGCATATGCTTATCTCTTATATCCTCCTCAAAAATCATTAAGCGATAATGCAAAAAAAAGATTGGATGCAATAAAGGAATTTAGTGATCTGGGATCTGGTTATCGTCTGGCAATGCGGGATCTTGAAATCAGAGGTGCTGGTAATTTGCTGGGAAAAGAACAACATGGCTTTGCCAGTGAAGTTGGATTTAGCTATTATTGCCATCTATTAGAAGAGAGTATAAGACAAATAACTGATACAAATAATACTGGAAAGGTAGAGCAGGAATCTGAACAGGAGCCGGAAATTGATGTAAAGATAGATAGTTACATTCCTGAATACTACATAGCTAACCCGGAATTGAGGATTAATTATTATCAAAGATTAAGCCAGATTAAAACTGAAGATGAACTGGATGAGATAAGAAGAGAGCTACAGGATATCTATGGTTATTATCCTGAAGAGATGGATAATTTGTTGCAGATAATGAAATTGAAAATAAGGCTTAGCAATAAGGGTGTAACAAATGTAGTAATAAAAGCTCGATATATTTTGATTAAATATCGGGCAAATTCTCCTATAGCGGCAAAAATTAAGCATAATCTTAAAAATATAGAAAATTTAAGTCAACACCAAAGAGGTGGTTATTATCAATTAAGATTTGATTTTAAAAAAGAGAATATGCCTGCTGAACATAATAATATTCTATATCAGTACCTCTCTTTTTTAGAAAAGCTTTCATTAAAATAAAGATATTTACCTTGTACAAGTGTTATAATAATTATCATATTATATTTAATTTATAAATATTTTTATCTTCACTATGAATAATATTAAAAATTAACTATTATAATGTAATAAACATAAATGAAGAATAATAATACTTGAAAAAAGATAAGAACTTATATAATTCATTTCTTAAAGCCATTTTCTTCATCATAGACAGGTAGTAGTTTTCGATGCAGCCCTACACCATGTATCTATTAAAAATAGTTAGAAGTTGTTTGGCAAAGTTATCTTTAATTTATTTCTTAAAACTTTTTAATATAAAGAGTTATTAAATAACATATATTTTAAAATAATGGATTTTGTGGTTTAATAAGCTTGACTTAATTGCATAAGACAAATTAAGTATTTCTTCATATAGATGATTTACAAAAAATATTTGAGATATAATAAAACGGCAATACAAAGAAATTATTCTACACATTAAGAAGGAGATTTATATTAATGCACGAGAAAGAAAGAGAATTGTTTTCAGATCTGATCTCGATTGCTACACGTCTTAGAGGAGAGGATGGGTGCCACTGGGATAAAAAACAGACCTTAAGTTCTATGGCAGTAAATATTATTGAAGAAGCCCAGGAAGTAAAACGTGCAATAGACAATAATGACTATAAAAATCTCTGTGAAGAGCTCGGTGATGTTCTGATGGATATATTAATTGAAATACAGAT
>JAXGTM010000054.1:0-12351 GCA_040774925.1 Atribacterota bacterium
AGAAGAAGGAGATGTCATTGAGTATGACTCGGTATTTTACCGAACTACACCTTATTCAGTGAGGAAGTATAGTGAAGAAAGAGAAGAAGTTATTTAATGAGATACGTAGATTAAAGGAATTTGAAAAGGAATTTCAGAAACTTCTGAAAAAATTTAAGACACTTGAAGATGATCTGAAAACGTTCATTAATACTCAGCTTAATTTATATCATAGGCAAAAAATTGACAATTCAGGTGTTGTTAGAATATCTAATCTTGCTGTTGATGAACCAAAGATTTATAAAGCAAGAAAATTTGCCTGCAGGTCATTAAAAGGAACCGGCGGAAGAAGCAGAATACGCATTATTTATGCTTACTATGAGGAAGAAGATATTATTGAATTCATAGAGATATTTTTCAAAGGTGACAAAGAAAATGAAGACTGGGATAGGATATTCAGATATTACAAGAAAAATTGAGAAAATTATAAATTATAAGAGAAAAGAGGTGAGAAAATGAGTAAAGACAGGGATAGGAATGTTTACCGTAGAAGTGACGGAAAATGGGTGAATAAAAGACAGGATGCAGAAAAAGCATCTAGCCTTCATAGAACTCAAGAAGAGGCAGTAAAAGCCGCGAATAATATGTTAAAAAACCAGGGTGGCGGAGAGTTGACTATTTCCGGTAAAGATGGAAAATTTAGAAGTAAAGACACTGTTAAACCAGGAAACGACCCATGCCCGCCTAAAGATACAGAACATTAAATATTTCTGGTTTGCTTGATCTTAAAGAAATATATGTATTTTAACGTGTTTAAAAAAAATAATTTATTAGTAGATGTTTAAATTAACATTAGAACAAAAGAGAATTATAGATCACTATGGGAGCCCTTTGCGTGTATTGGCTGGACCAGGAACAGGGAAAACAATCTGTTAATCTTTCTATTTCTTGAATAAGATCACCTCTTGAATAATTTTTATATTTATCATTAATATATTTGTTAAGTTTCATTGTAAAACTCTTATATATATTTTTTGTATTCTCTATTTTATTCTATCGGTATCTCTAAAATATTCAATAATTTCTTTGATTGACAGGTTTTTTTCTTTTAATTTCTGAATCTCATCGAGGCGCTTCAGGGCTTCATTTTTATTGTATTTCCGGAGAAGTCTTTCTCCATCCTGGGTAAAGGGAAGTAAACCGATTTCGGTATAATATTTTAGTGTACTCTGCCTGATTCCGGATATTTTTGCCAGATTCCCTATGGATAAAAAGGTTTTGTCATTTTTCATCACATTATCCTTGCCTAATCTTTTTCAGTTTAAAAACTTTGAGGAACTAATTTAAGGGCATTGATGACTTCGTTGGTATACTCTAAACTCTCATGAACTTTTACAACCTCTTCATAATCCCAGTATTTCAACTTATCTCTTAGATCTTTAACATCGGCAGCATGTTTTTTAATTCTTTCAAGTTGCTCTTTATCTGAAACAGCAACTACTCCCTGTACTGCAGGATTATTTAAAGATTTTAATAAATTTAATATTAGACTATCTACACTACCCTTGGTTTGCACTTCAAAAACATAAATAACTCTACCCATATTCCCGATAGTTGCTTCCCATATTGTATCAACTTTTGAGCCATCAGAAACTTTTTGTTCAATACGAGAAGTAAATCCAAGCCAAATACCAATATCTTTGATTTTATCCCTTATGTCGTTATGGATAAATTGTTCCTGGTCCGGTACCTCTAAATATTTTACTTTTTCAATCGTCTTTTTATCTTTAGGAAATATTTTGCTCAGATTGGTTTCTACTTGCAGCTCATCCCAGATAAAATAGTCAACTGCCAATAAAGTTGCATCTTCAAACTCTTCATACCCGGCTTCTTTTAAGAAAGAGGATATCTTTTTTGTAACTTCACATAGATAACTGTAAAGTTTACCGGTTAGCTGGTAATCATAACGAGGCAATTTCTCTACTTCAAGATAATTTAATCCTACAAATACCCTTCGGCTCCACAACATATAATCATTGGGATGAGTTTTGCACAGTATCTCACTTATCATAGCCGGGCCCATTCCTTTTATATCGGTACGGAAATTATTCCATCTATCAACGATGTCACTCGCACCCCATACAAGGTCAGCTAAGGATTCACGGAATTTATCCAGGCCATTGTCTTCAATTATTTTATCAACAACATAATGCTTATTCCCCCAAATTAACATAGCCCAGAGCTTCGATAAGTATTCATAAATCTGTTCTTCATCCATTTGCAGTATTTTTTCTTTAGTATAATCTTGATAGTAATTTATAAATTCTTTTCTTTCGTTTATATCTTCTTGGTATTTCTGCGGATTGTCTTTATGTTTTTTTATAAAATCGTTGATATGATTTTTGAGAATTTTGATATTCATAATTCACTATTTTCTCATTGCTCAAGAGATTTTTGGTACAATTTTTCTACTTCCTGTAATTAGAGTTATAGGAAGTAGAAAAATATTAGATTTGTTTCCCTATCCAGCATTTAGGTATAGGCTTGAAAACATCATCGTAGTTAATACCATTAATTAGTTTCACTTTCTCAATACATTCATCTAATATTATTGATATTATTTTAGGTGAAAACCAAAGTTTATAGCTATTTTCAAAGCAAACATATTGAGGGATTAATGAATTTTCGTCAAAATCCGTAGCATTTGGAGTAGGTACTCTGTGCTCGTGTACAATGAAACACCTTAATCTATAAAATAAATTATCATACTTGGCCTGGTATATTGTAGGGATGTTCTGATTGTAAACAAGTAATTCAGAGTCTGATAGACCTTCTTTCAGCTTATCTTCTGTAAAGTCAACCTCATCAGCATCAATAACCCTATTCATTTGAATATCATAAATCAGAGGAGTTAGCTTATTTCTGATTATAGTGGCTAGATCTTTGTTAGTTTGATCCAATATACATTCAAGCTGTAAAGAACTTATATGGTTTTTATACTTCCAATTTGAAAAACATTGTATGAGATTTTTATATCTGCAGCTATGGTGCTTTTCTTTATGAAAAGCATATTTTCCAAGAACATCTAACAGCGAAAAATAGATAATATATTTATGAATGCCTTCGATGTGTGCACTGCTATCAATATCTTTTTTAATTTTTCCTATTGATCTAAAAAAATAATTATTTTGTACATTCATTTTTTAAAATTTTACTCCGAAAAATGTCCTGTAATAGCTCGGAAAATTAGTTTCAATTTTAACGTTGTCATTGTAAATCAGGCGAAAGTAATAAATGTATTTATATTTCCAGAGCATTTCGATATTTATATGAAAATACAATCAATACCGTTAATGAAAAATCATGATTGATGGAAATTTTTTAAATCTAAAAATTATATAAGAGCCCATCAATTTTTAACCTTTTTTAAATATGAAACGACAGATAATTTTGTATTAATATAATGTAAGTTTAGTAATATATTAAAAAAGCATAATAATTCTGATTTATTAAATGCAATTTACTTCATTCTTCATTAAGGGCAATCAGTATATCCCTATCTCTTTGTTCTAAAGGTATTTCTTTATAAAAACAAATAAAAAAACCTTGCACTACATTTTGGATAGAATATTTGAAATATTTTATGTTTTCATAATGAATTCTCATATCAAAGCATGCTTTATAATTAAACCTATAATAAGGTAAAATACCGTTGTTAATATGATCAAGATTGTAATCAAGAAGGGATTTAATAATAAAATTACGGCATGGATGGATCATTTTTGATTTAATATTATATATGATATCATATAACTCATTGCCTTTATTGTTACTATTATTACTTTTGTTAATATCATTAATATATCGAGAGCATACTTTTCTGCAAAGAGAATTAGGTGGAGACTCATTCTCTCTAAACCATTTTTTTAAGTTATTCTTTCCAACTTCATCATTTTTACTGATAATGAAGTATTCAGCAACATCTATAACCTCATCAATACTTCTTAATAGCACTAAGGAAGAGATATATTTATTTTCTATACATAAAAATGCCATATTTAATAAACTTATTGCCTTTGCCAATAAAATATAAGCGGCTACTAATGGAGTTTCTTCATTTAAAATATCTATTCTATATCTATATTTATCATGCATTTTTTCTAAAATATAAATATTACTTTTGTATTTATCTAGTACCTCTTTTATTTTTTGTGTATATATAAATTCAGCGTCTTTGTTATTTGTAGACTTATTAAGAAATGCCATTGATAATTTATCGCTTACAATTTTATTCGATAGATTCTTTACATCATCATCATAACATAGTTTCTTGTAATCTGATTCATATATATACTTTTCTGAATCTTCATTTGTAAATACGGTAATGGCTTTTCTTGAAATAAGTTTTTCAAAATAATGCTCAGAAATCAATAAATTTTCCCTTGCAATAGTGAAAGATATTTTTTTACCAAGAAATTTACTGGTATTCATACTAATAATTATAATCCTTTAATAATTTCTTCTTTTTTATCGAAAACAGCTAGAAATATCTTTGATATTTTACCTTTGGCTCTCTCTTTGTTGAGCTGAGTTTTCCAGAAATCCTTCAGACCGTTTTCTGCCCCAGTTAAATTATTTTTATCCTTTTTATTTTACATATTATATTTATGCATTTCAAGTTTTAGAATCTCATTAATAAATATAAAGTTGGAATATAAAAATAGTGTAAAGAATGACAATGATTGTAGATAAAAATAGAATTACCTCTTCATTACGCTCCCTCTCAATTACAGGAATAAATACTCTTTATCATGGCAGGAAAGAAAAAACATTGGGATAGTTTTTATGTTTGGGTATATTTGACGATACTAAAGGCATTATTTTCAAAGTTAAATTTTAGAAATACTTCTGTTTTGTGTGTCACAGGATACACACAATTCTGTTTGTGTGCCATATATTTAAATATATGGCACACAAATTAATATTACTTTATAATTTCGATTAATTTATTGAACATAAAAATAGCAGGATTATTCCCTCTTTGTGGACTTAAAATTGAAATGATACTATTTTTCTCCATAACATCCAGAAAACGTAGGGCACTTCTTTTGAGTATGACTGATTCTTAAGTAAAAGTGATTTAAGAGAGAGACAGTTGGGAGTATTGTTCAGGATTGTAACAGGGTGTTGGCTTTTTTAAGGTCTCTTCTATGGTATGTTCTGGCACACTATCAATAAAGGCTGCCTTTTTAATTTTCCAATCTAAACTTTTCAATTGATCTGATAAGATAACACCCTTTATTTTTAATCCTTCTGGCAGTATGACTTCAAAAGGGTATCCTTTGACCTGATTTGTTATAGGGCATAATAGAGCCAGACCGACTTTGTCATTATAGTTTTTCGGAGATAATACAATAGCCGGTCTTCTGCCAGATTGTACATGGCCTGCCAGTGGGTTCATGTCAATCCAGATGAGATCACTTCTTTGAGGAATATATTCTTTTCCCATCACCATATTTCCTTACCAACAGGCTTTCCAGTTTCGTATTCCTTATGAATATTATCTTCCGAAACCTTTGTTAACATGTTTTCTAGAGAATACTGTTCCTCATTAAGACGGGTTATGACAATTTTATGTTTATTCTTGTCAGCGGTAACTGATACGGGAGTATCTTTTTTTAAATCTATTTCATCGGCTAATGATTTAGGAATACGTAAAGCAAGGCTGTTTCCCCATTTTTTGATATATGTTTTCATAAGTGAGTCCTCCCAATTCATAAAATGGTGTATCTACATTGACTATACATTATTTTTTAATTTTTTAATAACATCTTTTGTAAAATACCTCTTTTCTTGCTTTTATACTATGAAACTATTTGGCTGTTAATTGCTATTGTTTGCAGGCCTTTGTCCTGTGTTGCAATCAAGCATATTTAACCAATAACCAAGGAGAAAAAAAATTGAAAAGAGGTGATGTGAAATTTACCTACAATGATAGATGAAAAAATACACCAACATAACCGTGTAAAATACCCTCACTCTATCAAAGAAGGAGCCTGAAACAAAACGAAAGGAGGTGACAGAATGGCAGTATTAGCAGTACCTTATGATTCTGTTTTGCAGCTAAGACTGGTAATAGGAAATGACCCGGAATCGGGAAAAGCGATTATCCGTAATAAGAGCTTTAACCGTGTAAAAGATGCAGCAAATGCAGAAGATGTTTTTGAAGTTGCTAACAGTTTAGCCGGCTTACAGAAATATAGCCTCGATGAAATACGGCTTAACAGTTCAGAACAGCTTATATCTGAATAAAGAAATGTGATTAAAAATTAGAAAAAAATAAAAAATAGAGAAAGGAGGTTACTATGGCGACAACATTAGGTGATATTACAGGTTACAAAAGACTATATCTGCAGTTCAGAGATAGTGAAGGCAAACTTGTAAGTTTAACTTTAGACAACCCAAAAAATGTTGATGATGAAGATTATGTTGACCTGGAAGCACAAAGCGAAGCCATCGAAGCTGTCATGGATGTCATCATCGATAAAAATATCTTCCATAACAAAGGAAACGATCTTATAGAAAAGGTTGATGCCCGTATTGTTGAATACAAATCTACTGATGTTATGGATATAGCAGGATAAATACATCTTTTTAAGATAGCATATCTCTTAAAACTGTCTGGGTAACGAAAGGAAAAACAAGAACCCAGGCAGTTTTAATAAAAATTGTAATAAATTTTAGTTAACAAAATATTTTTAAAATTCATAAGGAGAAAAGATGTTACAGATTTTAATGAGTAAATTTTTAGTGGAAGGATTATTGCTTTTTGCAGTTTCAATTGGATTTGGTTTTTTAAAAAATAAATTGGGGAAAGACAGAACAGAAAGCATTAGAGAGGCATTGATAACGGCGATGCTCTGGGCTGAGGAAGAATTTGGTATCGGGGAGGGTGAGAAAAAATGGGAAGGAGCCTGGAGGAAGCTACTGGAAATTCTGGAAGGTAGAAATATTACTTTAAGGACTCCAGAGACCAGGGAACTGCAAACAATGATGAAGGCTAATATCAACAGGGTTAACAGAGAACACTATGATGCCCTCTTAAAAAAAGAGGTCTTTTACCGGGCAGAATCAGCCAGCTCTCCAGTTAACTCTCCATCAGAAGAAAGGGAGTTTAGATAATTGTCTGCCATTCATAATAAGATTAATCATATCAGGATAGCAGATTTTTTTCATTTAGATGAGTTCCAATGTCCATGCTGCCTGATGATAAAACTACATCCTCTCTTGTTACGGAAACTGAATGAACTAAGATGCAAAATCCAAAAACCGATAATAATAACTTCAGGATATCGCTGCATTGCCCATAACAAAAAGGTTGGAGGAGTTAATACCAGTTATCATCTGTTTGGTATGGCTGCAGATATATATGTTGCAAAAATACCTCTTGAAATACTTTTTAAAGAGGCAGATAAAATTGGTTTTAATGGAATCGGTTACTATCCCGAAAATAATTTTTTACATTTAGATATACGCCCTGCTGGACCGGTTTTCTGGCAGGGTTGATTTTAGAAAGGAGGTAAGAATGGACTGGTCTGGTATATCTGAAATTATTACCAATCAAGGTTTTCCTATTGCTCTGTCATTGTTTTTAATAATCCGTATTGATAGATTTATGCAAGAATTGGTCTTAACACAGAAAGAAGGATACCAGCAAATATTTAATCAGGTAGCACTTCTGCACAAAACATTGACCGAGCTAAATCAACAAAACAGAGATTACCATTCATTGTTTTTCTCTGAGATACAGAAAGAACTCTCCTGCATTAAGGCACATATGAAAGAAGCTTCTTAGTATAATAGCTAAGAAGCTTCCATTGAAGAAATTTTTCATTCAGTTATTTCTTTAGAGAGTTAACAAAAATAAGATAATACATTTTTGCTTTGTCTTGTGTTTACTGAGAGATGGTTTATAAATCTACAAATGACAATTCGATAGAAAAAATTTTCATTAATTTTCTATTCTATAAGAAAGAATTATTTTATAGATTTTCTAAATATTGCTGATGCAAGCTGCTGAGCAACAAATTCCAGTAAATCAATATCTTTTTCACTGTAGAGTCTGGCATTATCATAACTTTGCAGGGCTAGGACTCCAATGGTTGTTTTTTCAATCTTTAATGGTACAGCTAACCAGAGATGTGTATTAGTCATCACATCCCATGGCTCAATATAGCCGTATGACAACATCTTTCGATAACGTTGAAAATCCATCAATACCGGTTTCCCGTTTTTTAAGATATAATGAAATATACTCTGTGATGTACAATACCTCTGAATAAATATCTCATTATCTCCCGCAGCCTCGTCAGTATAATAAGGGAAATCGAGGCGATTCTTCTCTTTGTTCCAGAGTGCAATATAAAAATTTGAAGCAACCAAAACTCGTTTCAAATGTTCCTGTACAATTGGGTAAATTTCAGACAAAGTTAATTCAGAGTGAGCTATCTGCGATATGCGGAACAGGACATGCTTCAATCTCCTCTCTCTCTTCAGAAAAGATACATTTTGAAAAGAAAAAATCATCCCTGCCAGACGGTTTTCAATTCTATTGAACCCCTTGCCTCCTAATACCTGAATTTCATAATTATCCTTAGTATAAATAGTTGTTTCAAAAGATGTTCTGACATAATCAGTTTCAAAATACAATGGGTCATCTGGTCTGAGACAATACACCAATGAATTACCCTTCACTTCACTCTCAGAAAAACCAGTAAGTTCTTCAAAATAACGATTCACCTGCTGTATAATGCCATCAATATTTGTATAAACAAGCGCTACTGGACAGCCTCTAAACAGGTTAATATACTCCCTACAACCCTGTTTATAAAATTCTTCTAATTTCTTTATCCTTATTTCTTCAGTTAGAGAGTCATCTTTAGCTGCTGTTTTTTTATCTTTTTGGTCTTTTGGGATAGGTTTTCTCAATAAATTTTTTTTAAAGAAAACTGGGTTCTTCTTCTTTTGGTTATTTTTCACTATTGTTTTGCTTCTCCTTCTAGTTTATTATTAACTCTTTTGAAAATTTTATGAAACTAAAATTATATTTATGGGTAAAGAGGTATTGTAATAAATTATTATTGAAAGTAGTACAAAAATATCAGTTTTGATTTTTATTTTATCACAGAATGGACTAAAGTAAGGATAATATTTTCTGTTTGTATTATTTAAAAAGATTGTGTGTAGTAAAAAATTATCTAATATATTTTAATGGAGAGATGTATTCATTATTTTACTGCATACCTTAAGACAGGCATCAACTACTTCTGTATCATAGAGGATTCCCCGATTTCTTTTCAGTTCATCTTCAGCAGCTTCAATCCCCAGGGATGGCCGGTAGGGACGATGTGAGGAGATCGCCTCAAATATATCAGCAACACAGATTATGCGTGCCTCTAACATAATCTGTTCTCCTTTTAAACCACGCGGGTAGCCGCTGCCATCAAATTTTTCATGGTGCTGGTATACTATTTCTGCAATCGGTGAAGTGAAAGTTATCTCTTTTAAGATATCATATCCCAATCTGGAATGATTTTTTACCAAACTGTATTCGATATCATTCAGGTTGCTTGGTTTGTTTAATATTTCAGATGGGATATTGATTTTTCCGATATCATGAACTAACGAGGCTAACCTGACTGCTTCTATTCTATCCTCTCCCAAACCCATCTCTCGGGCAATTGAAATAGCTAACTGTGCTACCTTCTCCTGATGACCTGCAGTGTATGGATCTCTGGCTTCGACCAGCTTGGTTATAATATGAATAATATCATCTCTGTTCTTAATGAGCTGGTAGTAATTCAAATAATCATAAATACTGCTGGTAATACCAACAATAAATATTTCTATCTTCTTTATACTCTTCTCATCAAATGCGTTCCTTTCTTTACTGACAATTCCCAGCGTACCCAAAATTCTACCATCAAAAATAATCGGAATTTTAATGCTGGAACGAATCCACTCTAAACCCGGAATAATCACCCAGCGAGGATCCTTATAGGTATCATCAACTATTATTGGCTTCTGTTTTTCTATCGCTTCTTTCTCAATTATAAAATCATGATTTGCTTCCTCAAGGTTTTTAATAATCTGCTGCTCATTATTATCTTTAAATCCATTTACAACTGTTATTCGTAATTGGTTATTTTCAAGTATAGTGATGAAAGAACCATTATTAGGCAGTGCTTTGGATAATAAATTTAAAGCACAATTCAGTCTAGCTAAGAAATCTCTTTTGTAGAACAGATTGTGAATCGCATTCTCTTTCATAACCGACAAAATATTACGATCACAATGAGGAATAAATAGTTTCTCTAATTCCTGCTCGGTGTTCCTTTGGTTAGTGATATCCAAACCTATGCAATTTAAATAATCCAGATTTCCATTTTTATTATATACTGGATGCACATACCATCTGGTCCAAAGCTCTTTGCCATCTTTAGTCAGTATTATATTTTCATTATAAGTAGGTCTATCCTTTCTGTTTAAACAAAAGAACTTATCCTCCAACAATTTTCTGTGACGATGCGGAACAGATTGCTCAATAAAGTTCCTCTGTAATACCTCTTTTTTCTGATATCCTAAAGTATCAAGCATGAATTTGTTCATATAACGTACTTTTCTATCGGCGTTTATAACAACAAAAAATACAGGTATCTCATTGATATAGTCTGAAAAAAGTTCATCTTTCGTTATTTTGCTCGATAAGCCTGTATCATTAATAGAAACTCGTCGGTTGAAAGGATTTATTGTAGCAGTAATAATAAAAGAAATAAAACACAATAATAAAATGGTTAGTGCTGAAATCAGCATCTTGTTTTCAATTTTTGGAATAGAAAATAGTAAAATTGCAGCTAGCGAAGCTGCAATCAGGATAGATATTTTTAACAGAGGAAAGCAATATGATATACTTCTCTGTTTAAAATATCTGTCATTATTCTTCTTTTTTTTAGACATTAGACCATCCTGGATTGTCTTTAAAAATGGTATAGATATAAAATGTTTTTATTATGTTTTTAAATTAATATTACTTTATTATAATTTATTTGGTGTTACAATGATTTATTTCTTCTGATGATACCCCTAATATCTGGGCTAACTTTGTCTTACTTAAATCCATTACAAAAAGATAATGTATTATACCCTCCTTAATCTCATTTATCTTTTTAATTGCTCTTTTTAAAACGATTAAATCTTCAATTGGCAACTTGAAGGATTGATAATGCAGACTTTTTATCTTACTCAAATCTGGCACCATAGAGATAAGGTCATACCCTGACTGCTGACATAAAGGGAATTGTACCTCTTTTAAAGAATCGCGTGCCTTCAGTAATTCCTGTAAACCAATTTTGGTTACATTAAAATGTGATGCAATCTCGGATAATTCAGGAAAACGCATAAAGTTCTCCCGATATTTTATTATAAACTCGCTAACCTGTTCATTTAATGAGACCAGCCAATCAGGAAAATCTACCTGTCGGCTATGATTTAAAAGATATTGGTGAACTTCTTCAGTAATAATAATCTGGGCATATGCTTTAAAGCTTATTCCATTATGTGTTTTTTCATTATAAAGATGAACTGCGTTTAATAGTCCTATGTAACCGACTTCTTCCAGATTTTCACGGGAAACGGGTATGTTTTTGAATTGATTGACTATTTTGGTAATAAGATATTGGTATTTATTGATAAGTTCATTTCGAGAAAAAGATAAATCTTTTTTGTTCATAATCAGATTTTCTGCTTCTGCCATTCCACTCAACTCCATTATTTTTCCTGCAATATCATTCTAAAAACTAATTCATGTGAGAAATATGTTATCTCATCTGCTTTTAGCTTTTATTATTTCAGGTGAATAAGCAATTGCATGAAATTAAATTATTCCTTGATCATTTCTTTGCTTTAAAAACAAAAAATAAACCGGAAGTATGGCAGCCATAATAGTTATTCTTTATTAACAAACCATGTTAGGCCCATTACTTTGCGTCCTATCTTTTCAGATAGTTTGCCCTTATCAGTTTACTTTTCTAATTTGTATAGAATATTCTAATAGCATTTATTTGATATTCCGTTATATTTATTCCCCAAACAGAATAATTTTAGACAAAATTTTATAATAATTTTTTAATATTATACAATTAATTTTTATTTCTTATTTTCAGCTGAATACGTTAATATTATTTATAGTATCTTATTTTTCTTGTCCTTATACATCTGCTGGTCAGCTATTGTTATAAGTTCATTACAGGTTTTTGATTCAGAAGGTATATATTCAGAAAATCCTATGCTGAAAGTTATCTGATAATCCTCCTG
>JAXGTM010000055.1:0-12320 GCA_040774925.1 Atribacterota bacterium
AAATAACCATCGGCTCTGGAAAGTGAAGATATCATTCCTGATTTAGCAAAGATTGGTTCAGCCCACAATTGCCCAGCCTTATTTTTTAGTATCACTCTTATATATTCTTCTCTACCGGCATCAGAAAATACATTACTTTCCAGAAGTGCCTCAACGATTTTATTTTGTCTAAAATTAATATCCTCACCTTTTAAATCATATATTATCTTTTTTATCACATTATCAAAAACCATCATTGCTGATACGGGATGTCCGGGCAGGCCAATAAATATTTTTTGATTATTTAAAGAGATGATAGTTGGCTTCCCTGGTTTTAATGCCAGCCCATGAACGAGGACTCCTGGTAAACCAATGGTATTCAATGCTTCTAAGGTATAATCCCTCACACCAACTGAACTGCCACCGGAAATCAAGACTGCATCGATTTCATGATTTAGTAAACACTTTTTTAATTGCTCTTTTAGTAATACTTCATCATCCTTCACAATACCTATATAATAAGGAGTACAGCCTGTTTCCTGTATAGCAGCTCCTAGAGCATAGCTGTTTATATCCCGTACCTCACCCGGTTCTGGTTTTTGATTAACAGGAATAATCTCATCCCCGGTAGAAATAATGGCTATTACTGGCTTTTTAAAGACTGTTGCTTCTTCTATTCCTAAGGCTGCTAAAAGACCGATATCCTGTGCTCTAATGTACTGACCTTTTTTTAAAACAATTTCACTTTGTTTTATATCTTCATCTTCTCTTAAAACATTTTCCCAGGGTGAAACAGAACGGCTTATTTCAATCATTGAACTATCAATATTTTCAGTATATTCTAACATAACTACCGAATCTGCCCCTTCAGGCAGCATTCCGCCAGTCGAAATTCTAACCGCCTGTCCGTTTTGCAACAAATAAGAAGGTCTTTCCGACATTCTTATCTCACCAATCAAATCTAAATAAGCTGGCAGACCATCACTGGCTCCGTAGGTATCACTCGCTTTTACGGCATATCCATCCATAGTTGCTCTATTAAATCCCGGTACATTCTCCTTAGAAGTAATATCTTCTGCCAGTATTCTGCCCAATGCATCAATGAGGGACACCTGTTCCTTGCGGTATTTAAAAAATACTGGGAAATCGAAGGATTCGCGGAATATTTTCAGGCTTTCTTCTATTGTTATTACTTTGAATAATGGTTGCACCATAATAATTCTTAACAGGATAGTTTTTCCTGAAGCCTCTCTTTTTTTCTTTAGCTATCCCTATGATTAGTTACTGATCTGGATTGTATTGTGATGTTAAAAAATTATACACAATCAACTAATTTCAGGTATAACAAAGTAATTATACCCGAATATGTGTGACTTTTCAAAGAGTTATATTATATGCGGATTGTGGGTGTTCTTATTTTTTGGTGTTAACTATTTTAAGCAGGTTGAGTAAATTCGATTAGAGTAAACTCAACCAAAAAAGACTGTAAGTATTTCTTGTAAAGTGATATCTCCAAAATAATATTTTAAATCGAATTCAGACAATACTTTTTCTATCGTCTTCAGCTCATATTTTTTATCCTTTAATGCTTTTTCAATTTCAGAAATTCCATATAGTGATAAAAAATCTCCATAAATCTGACAGCTTTGAATTTTACCCTTTTCTATATCAATAAATAATTCTATTTTCCCTGCCGGGAAACGTCGTGAATTTTTTATATTGTGTGAGGGAGAATAGCCAAAATTCCACTCCCAGGTACTATATTTTGTTTCTACCAGATTGTTAATTTCTCTTAAATCATCTTTATCTAAAAAATATTGATTTATCTCTTCGGCATAGAATAATTCTTTTAAAATAGAATTCCGGAATTCTTCAATTGAAACATGTCTATTAAAATACGGCTTTATATTGGTAACCCTGCTACGGACTGACTTAATACCCTTTGATTCTATTTTGTCTAATCCTACCTTCAATACTTGTGCCATTATTTCTAAATCTGTATCGAAAAGAAGTGTTCCATGATGAAGTAGTTTGTTTTTATAGAGGCGTTGTGCATTACCTGATATCTTTTTCTCCTCAACGCTTATATCATTCCGCCCTGTTAACTGAGCAGGGACACCGAGTTTATTTAAAGCTTCTGCCACCGGTAAGGCAAATCTTTTTATATCCGTATTTGAAGTATTATCCAGATGTTTTATAAAAGTAAAATTTAAATTCCCTAAGTCTTGATAAACAGCCCCTCCTCCTGATAATCTGCGTACAACTTTTATATTCTTTTCTGTGACAAATGGCATATTTATCTCTTCAATGGTATTCTGGTTATTTCCCACAACAATAGTAGGGGTGTTTTGCCAGAGAAAAACAATATCTTCTTCTATTTCATTATTTTTCAATATATATTCTTCTAAAGCAAGATTAAAATATGAATCATGAGATTGACTGTCAATATACTTCATCTAATAACTCCTTGTAATAAGCAGCATCCTTATAGGTTTCTTTCATTCAATCTGCTGAAACTTTTTATTCATTATTTATAACAGAGCTGTACTGAAATATCTCTCTGCCCTATCCGGTAAAACTGTAATAACCTTATTTCTTCCATTATCTAAATGTAATGCGGCACAGACATTAGCCCCAGAGGAGGTTCCTACCAATAATCCTTCTTTTAGTGAAAGTTGGCGGGTAGTCTTTATCGCCTCTTCATCAGAAATGGTTATAACAAAATCGACCAGGTTGACGTCCAATACTCCTGGAATAAATCCATCACCAATGCCTTGTATCTGATGTAGACCCGGCTCTTTACCTAAGATGGCTGCACTGTTTTTTGGTTCTACTGCAACAACTTTTATAGCAGGATTTTTTTCTTTTAAAAATTTACCTACACCCTGTAGTGTTCCTCCGCTACCTACACCAGCTATGAATATATCAATTTCGCCTCTGGTTTCTTCCCATATTTCAGGTCCTAAAAATTTATAATGTGTTTCCGGATTTTTGGGGTTTACAAATTGGTCAACTACAAAGTATTTTTCCGGTTCTTCATCTACAATTTCTTTTACCTTTTTAATTGAGCCACTCAGGCTCTCTTCAGCAGATGTAGTAATTATTTTTCCACCAAAAACATTCATGATTTTTTTTCTTTCTTCACTCATGTTTTCAGGCATTATACATATCACTTCATACCCTTTCTGAACGCCAACAAATGCCAATCCTATCCCTGTGTTACCAGAGGTAGCTTCAATAATAGTCATTCCAGGTTTTAATTTTTGATCTTTTTCAGCTTCTTCGATGATATATTTTGCTACCCTATCTTTAATGCTTCCTCCCGGATTGAGAAATTCTGCTTTTGCATACACATTACCTGATGACAACTTCTCCAATCTAAGGAGTGGTGTGTTCCCTATTGCTTGTGTTATATTATTAATTAACATTGCGCTGCCTTTCTATTTCAGATTATACTTTTGTATTTATAGTTCCTGTAAAAGAGGGGATAAAAATAAGAATCATATTATTGTATGATATAATAATAGCGATAATATATCAAAATTACTTTCCTTTCACAAGTAAAATATTTAAAATTTCTCCCTCTACTACCTGGTCAGACAGATGATTAAGACCATCTAATGTATGCTGCTTGAAGACAAGAATTATCAAATAAAAGAGGATTTTAGAAAGTAACATAAAATAATTTAGAGATTATCTCGATTTTTCAGAGAGAAGTTCGGATATTGAAATATATGTTTTTGTGTGATATTTAAATACTTGACCACATTAATTACGCTAATTTAGTAAAGGATTTTAATGGATTCATGAATTTACAGAGCACTCCAGCAGGTACTTTAGACAGGACTCGAATTATTGCAGGAATTTCTTTAGTTTTAGGCATACTCTTTGATTACTTTTTCTATGATAAAATTCCAGGTATTTCATTTCCGTTATATGTTATTTTAATCATAGCAGGGCTTTTCATTATCACGAAATTATTAAAGAAAAATATAAATAAAGAAGTTTTTTTTCTCTCAGCTTTACTTATTTTTTTTAGTTCAATGTTTTTTATCTACTCCAGTGATTTGTTAACGTTTCTTAATATAATTACCTCTTTAATATTGTTACTGATTATAGCCCAGATTTCTTTTGGCAAAATAATTAGACATTTTACATTAATAGATTATATTAGGACATTTTTCTTACCTTTTAAATTTATCCCTTCTTCGATCCAACCTTTATCCAGTTTATTTTTACAACAAGAAATAAAAGAAAATGGAAAAGTTTTTAAACATATCGTACAGGGGTTTTTAATGGCAATTCCTTTTCTTGTTGTATTTCTCCTTCTTTTTTCATCGGCAGATCTAATTTTTCGAAAAGTTGTCACAAATATTTTTAATATTAATAACACATTAGAACTTTTCATAAGGTTTATTCTGTTTTTAACTGTGACAGTAACATTTTTAGGCGCATATACTTATTCCTTCCAGGATAAATCAAACCAATACAGCAACCAGCAGAACATAAAAATTTATACTATTGGGAACATAGAAAATGCCATTTTACTCGGCTCTGTGAATATTCTGTTTTTTATCTTTATATTTGTTCAATTCACTTACCTTTTTGGTGGTAAAACTAATATATCTGCCCAAGGATTTACCTATGCCGAATATGCGCGACGTGGATTTTTTGAACTGATAGAAGTTGCAATTATATCCTTGTTTCTACTTTTAGTCATCGAAAAATATATTATTAAAGAAAAAACAGGTCATGTGTTGGAGTTTAAGATTTTAAGTACTGTCCTGGTTATTCAGGTAATACTAATTATGGCTTCTGCGTTCACCCGCTTATCACTTTATGAGCAAACATATGGATTTACCGTTTTGAGATTCTTTAGCCACACATTTATCATCCTGCTGGCAGTGATTTATTGTATACTACTTTATAAAATTCATAAAAACATACAAGAAAATACTTTTACCCTACAGGTTCTATCTGCGGTTATATTGTTTGTGGTTATTTTGAATTTCCTTAACCCAGACGCTTTTATTGCTCAAAAAAATATTGAAAGATTTGAATTTAGTGGAAAACTTGATATTTCATATCTAAGCCAACTATCAGATGATGCAATACCTGTTATTATCAGGTTATTAAATGTTTCAAATGAAGGGATAAGAAAAAATGTGGCACATGATTTATACTGGAAAGCTCAAAATAGGAATCCTCTTCAATTTTCCAAATGGCAATCATTTAATCTATCGCGAATGAGAGCAAATAAATTTTTTAATTTAAAAATTAAGGAACTGGAATTATACAAAGATTATCAGCCGCATACTTTTAAGCCTTAGTAGCGCTTTAGCTTCAGGGGGCACTTTACTCCTCTCAATTCCTGATAAAAACGTTTCAAGTACTCCACTATAAAATCATGCCTTCCCTGTGCAAGTTTTTTACCACAATCTGTATACATCATATCTTTCAGTTTTAATAATTTTTCATAAAAATGGTTGAGAGAGGGATTTTCAGTAGTCTTATACTCTTCCTGAGAAATATGTGGATTGGGTGGGATATCAGGATCATAGATGGGTCTACGGTAGTAGCCACCATAGGTAAAAACTCGCGCAATACCGATTGCACCCATAGCATCGAGTTTATCAGCATCACTCACTGCTTTAAACTCAACACTATATTCATCAGCTCTAACATTAAATCCCTTAGCAAGGGTTTTCATAAAGGAGATATTTTCCGTGATGTTGAGTATTTTTTGAATAATACTGGAATCTAATAGTAAAGAATGTAAAAATCCGGCAATTGCTTTTTGTCCTTCTTTTTCGTCACCAGCATAAAATTTATAATCGCCAACATCGTGAAGAAGGGATGCCATTTCTACAATAAACATATCTGCTTTTTCTTCTTCACCAATCTTCAGTGCCAGCTTTCTGACTCTTTGAGTGTGCCACCAATCATGGCCGGTAGCCTCTTCCTGAAAAAAATCTTTGACAAACTTTTCCGTTTTGCCAATAATCTGACTTTTATTTACCACTATCTGCTTAAACCCATTAAATAATTTTTGTATTATTTATTTTCAGAGTTGATTACTCTGAATTGCCCAAAAACTGCATTTGCTTCTATATCTAAGTATGGCAAATTTTTATCGATATCCTTCGTCTTGTAATCTGTTGAACCAATAAAATTCACAGAATGTCCAGGTAACTGCAGACTGCCAAATACAGTATTTCCATGAATTGTGATTGGTATTTCAGGATTAAGGATTAATTGACTGGACCCGAAGATAGTATTAATTTCTATTTTTTTATACGACGAAAATGCTTCCAAATCATTCAGGTCTATTATCCCCTCTGCAAATATAATATTTTTTTCATTAAATGGCTCACTAATATCAATCTTTGTTTGATCGAATATAATTTCGTTTTTTCCACCTAATTGCCCAAATAATATTGCTGCCCCTAAAATAAGTAGAGCAATCCCGGGAAACAGACGGAAATAATTCACCTTTAATCCCAAAAAATTTGCCAGTAACAGAGTTATTCCTATTATTAAAAGAATAATTCCACTTATAACATTACCTGTAATTTTCATCTTCTTTCCTCCTTTTTTGTTTTCTATAAATGTTTCACACATAAAATATTGGTGTAAAAATTAAGAATCACAAATACATTATAACAATATTTTTAAATTCTACTTTTGCCATAATACACAGAAAAATCCACCTCGTTTGGAATGTGAAAACTCTTCTTCTTTAGTAACACTGATTTCTTCTACAGTTAAATCTGGTGGTATAAAAAGACATTCCTTGACATTAACAACCGCTTCTCTATTTATTTTACATAACTCTTCAGGAGTTTTAAAATAGGCATGTTGAAATATTTTAACTTTTTCTCTGTATTCTTTTTTTTGATATAATGCACCCCATTTGCTATCTCTATTGATCGTGCCTACGAGAATATGACCACCCTGTTTGCATACCCTGAACATTTCGAAAATCATTTTTGGATAATCAATAATAAATTCAATTGCTGCCATAGAAAAAACTCCATCAAAGGTATTATCCAAAAATTCGAGCTCAAGTCCATTCATCAACTTAAATTCAATGTTTATTTTGCTTAGCTTTGCTTTTTCATGTGCTTTAACCAGCATCTTCTGTGAAACATCTATTCCTACAACAGAAGCTCCCAACTGAGCCAGTTTAATACTAAAATTTCCGGTTCCACAACCAATATCGAGTAAATACATCCCTGGTTTTACTTTAAAGAGACTAAAAGCACATTCTGTCTCGACTTTATCTATATGTTTACCCAATTTAGTTTCATACCATTTATCATATTTTTCTGCTTCACCATTGAATAATGCCAATTACATTTCTCCATTTATGTTAAATTTAATAAGATATGTTTCTTAATATGATTAAATCTGGTAGAGGTCACTATCTCCCTATCTCTTGGCTTAGGGAGATCAATTTTTACCTCTTCTTTTACCCTTGCTGGCCGTTCAGTAAGAATATAAATACGATCTGATAAGTAGATTGCTTCTTCTATGTCGTGTGTCACAAATAATACAGAAGCTTTTAATTTATCTGCGATATTTAGCAACCATGATTGCATTTTGAATCGTGTTATGGCATCAAGTCCAGCAAATGGTTCATCCAATAAAACAATATCTTTTGAAAACATATATGTCCTTAGCAATGCTGCCCTCTGTCTCATTCCACCTGATAGCTGAAAAGGGTATTTATCTTCAAACCCTTCTAAACCGAAGAGTGTTAAAAAGGGAATAACCTTTTTTCTGGCTTCTTTTCTGCGTTCTCCTTTCATGATCAATGGTAAAGTAATGTTGTCAATTACCTTTTTCCAGGGCAGTAATAGATCCTTTTGATACATGTAGCTTACATGTCCGACCTCTCCTGTACGATCATCACCATCTATATACACTTTTCCCTCATCTATAGGCACAATTCCGGCAATCATGTTGAGAATAGTGCTCTTCCCACAACCACTGGGTCCTATTAAGGTAACAAATTCTTTTTTTTCTAGATAAAAAGAGATATCTTCAACAATAGGCATTCCCTCATATTGTTGAGTAAAATTGTTAATTACTAATTTAATGATATTCCTCCTCACCAGGTAAAAAGGAATTATTAAAGGCAGAATTAACATCCAGCATTCTATCTATCAACCCTCTTTGATAAAGCCATTTTGCATAATCTTCCCATCTTTGCTCTTCCATTACACCCCAGTATGGAGCATCTGCTATATACTCCTTTGCAAGATACTTTTGACTGAGCAAGGCTATATTCTGGTCAATTTCCGGAGCATTTTTTAGGAGGTCCTGAACAGCGGATTCTGGATTCTCAATAGAATATTTGTATCCCTTTTCTGTTGCCCTTAAAAATTTTCGTACTAATTCTGGTTCTCTGTAAAGAAGTTCTTCACTTGTTATTATTACAGGTGTATAGTAATCTAATTCTTTGGAATAATGATTTAATGATATAAAATTAATTGGGAAACTCTTTATCTCCGAGGCTATACCATCCCATCCATAGAAAATCCAGGTATAGTCGACATATTCAGATACAGCTGTAAAAAAATCTATCGCACCAATATTTATAATCTCTGTTTTGTTAAAATCAGCCCCATCGATCTCCATTAAATTTTTAATCATTGCCTCTTCCATGGGTGACCCCCATCCTCCGTATTTTTTCCCTTCAAAATCACGCGGATATTTTATGTTTTTTTCTAACCGGGAAGCAAATCCGGAGGTATTGTGCTGCAATATGGCTGCAATTGCAATTATTGGCAATGGTTCATCAGCTGTACGTGCCATTGTTACCTGTTCCTGATAGCTTATACCGAAATCACCCTGCCCTGTAGCAACAAATGGAGCTGCACCGCCCTCCTCCGGCTGAATTATATCTACCAGCAACCCCTCATCCTGATAAAATCCTTTTTCCAATGCCACATACATTCCGGTATGATTGGTATTAGGTGCCCAATCTAATAAAACAGTTATTTTTTTTAACGATGTATCTGCTAATGCCCATAAATCGATGCTGAAAAGTAAGCATATTAAACATATTAAATAAGTTAAAAATACTAATATTATTTTTTTATTTTTGTTTAAATTAAATAGCCACATAT
Source organism: Atribacterota bacterium (assembly GCA_040774925.1). Taxonomy (GTDB): domain Bacteria; phylum Atribacterota; class Phoenicimicrobiia; order Phoenicimicrobiales; family Stramentimicrobiaceae; genus Stramentimicrobium. The sequence goes on from JAXGTM010000055.1 coordinate 9,114, forward strand.
TATTACACCATCATTTTTTTCAATCATTTTTCAATTACTCTTTTCCAGGGCATTACCAGGTATTGTATCAATTCGATTGCTTTAAAAAATATTATGCTCAAAATTACTATAATCAGAATTGTTGCAAATACTTTATCAAGCGCAAAAGATTGTCTTACCCTGGTCATGTATACGCCCAGTCCAGACTTTCCGCCCATCCATTCTCCAATAACTGCTCCAATAACAGAATAGGTTGCCGCTATCTTAAGGCCTGAAAAAAGATTTGCCAGCGATGAAGGAAGTTTTGCAAGATAAAAGATTTGCCAGCGATTTGCCTTCATTGATTTCATCAAATTTAGAAGATCCTGATCGAGAGAGTCTATCCCTTCAAGCAGACTGACCACTATAGGGAAAAAACAGACAAGTACTACTATTATTATTTTAGGAAGTAGGCCAAACCCAAACCACATGGCAAACAGAGGTGCAAGTATCATCACTGGTACTGTCTGGGACACCACAAGCAGTGGTTGCAAAACTTTTCTAATAATGTTAAAGCTATCCATTAATATTGCCATGATTATTGAGATAATGGAAGCAATAGCCAGTCCAATCAGGGATTCCTTAAGTGTAGTAAAAATATGTTCTCTAATATCAGGTAAAATTTTAAAGCATACTATAACAATATCACTGGGTGATGGCAGAATATAGCGGGCAATCATACCTCTGTCTACTATCATTTGCCAGATTAATATTAAAAAAAATATAAATAATAGAGGGATTGTTTTATCTCCTATATTTTCCAACTTTTTCATCTATAGACACACCTGTTTTCTTGTAATCAATCTTAACTGATGATACTACCCTGTTAGCTCCTTGTTCCACACATATCTCCTGTGCTCTTTCTACAATTTTTAATAATTGGTCAAGTTCGCCTTCCATAACCGTTTCCATGGGACCAACTTCATACTTAACCCCACAAGAGGCAATATAGGAGATAACTTCATCTACAACCTGATAAAGTCGTTCTTCCTCCACATAGGGCAGGATCTGTAATCCTAACGTAATTTTAGCCATTTCTACCTCCAAAAAAAATCGCTATTATCTAACCATAGATAGTAGCGATTAAATTTAACTATATATTATACTATATTATATATAATACTATTATTATATAGTTACTTCCCTCCGCTAGAATTATCTAGGTCAGGTTCAGGGGGTCAAAGCAAACAGCTTTATCTCAGCAAAAAGCTCCCCCAGTAACGTTCAACAATTCACTACAATTATGAAACTTTCTAATTTTATTATATTACTTTGGTCAATTTTTGTAAAGCAGACTGGTTACCCTGTAAAACAATGATATTTTTCTTAGAGTCCTAATCTGATTTTTATAAAATCGAAGATAACATCCGGTATACTTACATCACAACAGCTTTCTATTCCCTTAAAACCTGGAGAAGAGTTGGCTTCACATATTTTAAAGCTTTCACCATCAAAAAGCAGGTCAACTCCTGCTATATCCAGGTTTAAAACCCTGATACATTCAGTAACCAGCCATTCAATCTCTTTATTTATAGGAAAAGGTTTTACTTGTCCGCCACGAGAGAAATTAGCTTTAAAGCTGCCGTCACCCGAAATCCTTTCCATACAGGCTATCACCCTGCCGCCCACAGCAAAGACCCGTAAATCGTGACCTTTGCTCGTTTTAACAAATTCTTGAATTATAAAATTAGCCTGGGTCTTTGCACTATCGATCAATTGCATAAGATCCTTCAAGTGTTCTTTATTCTCACAGAGAAACACCCCGCTCCCCTGTGAACCGGAAATAGTCTTAACTACTATTGGAAATCCTAAAGCCTCTTCAATCAGAGGAATATTCAAAGGAGACCTGGCTAACATGGTCCTTGGAACAGGAAAGTTCTCAGCAGCAAGAATCTGTTGTGTATACAACTTGTCTTTTGCTGTTTCAATGCTCTGTGATGAATTGTAAGTATTAACGCCGAGTCTCTCCAGGTGCCTGATGACCGCAAGAGAAAAATAAGGGGTACTGGCTCCCTGTCTGGGTAACAGAAATTGTGGTAATTTTGTATAGCTATTGTCCAATATTACACTTTTATTATCATCTCTGTTAACCATTAAATCAAATTGTTCAGGACATACAATCTTTAAATTGATTCCTCTTCTCTCTGCTACATCCAAAAAGCGATTCATTTCATATTTATCTTGAGATATTTCACTCTGTCGCTGTCTATAAAGAATCCATCCTTCCATCAATTTTCTTCTACCTCAATTCAGTAATGGAATTAAACCTATAAAGTGTTCTGTAATATGAACTATTTCAACTGATTAAAACATTAATCAGACAAAAACAAATATATATAAAATATTATTTTATCAGTAATAACAAATTTCTTAAATACTTTAAAAATAAATAAAATATTTAACTCAATTATTACTATAAAAAATAAATAACTTTCTAAAACATCTTTCATCTGAAAAATATTGAATTGATTGTATTTTATTTTTAATACTACTCCCAATTACATTGGGAGTATCCAAAATAGTAACAATATAGACTATCTATTATATTTTTTTCTTTTATTTTCTCTGGTAAAGTCCAATTAGCTCAGCTTCAGCTAAAATATGTCCTTCCATTGCTTTTATTAATTCTTTCTTATGACACCCTTCTTTCAAATCCAGTTTTACATCAAGGGCATATAATTTGAAAAAATAACGATGTATGCCTGATGGTGGACAAGGCCCGCCATATTGCAATTTTCGAAAATCATTAATTCCCAATATGCCAGGAGAATCGCCCTCTTCAATTACATCTGTCACATGAATGTTAAAGATAATCCAATGAACCCAAGTTCCCGCCGGCGCATCCGGGTCTTCTACTATAATTGCCAGCCTTTTTGTTCCATCTGGAATATCTTCAATAATTAGACTTGGACTAATATCTTCCCCATCACAGGTAAATTTCTCTGGTATAAATCCTTCATGCTCAAAATCAAAACTGCTTATTTTCATTTTTTCAACCTCCTAAAAGTAGATACCCACGGGCAAGCCCGTGGCACTTTTAAAACAATTCAAGCTTCGCTTGACCTAAATCCTGGCTTTTCTGGAATTGTACATATTTGATGATTATCTTCTCATCAATGCCTACTGTGGAGACAAAGTAGCCTGGTGACCAGACTATGTTCTCCTTCCAGTAGACTTTGGAGAGCCAGG
>JAXGTM010000056.1:0-12170 GCA_040774925.1 Atribacterota bacterium
AAGAACTCCGAAGAACTCTGTTAAACTGGTAATAAATATAAAAGTAGGCCCCCCAACACAGCCAGATTCTAATTAATGGTGAGGAGGCCTGCAGCAAACTTTTTCTTCTTTTTTATCTGGTTTAGTGTGAATTATGATTTTGGAAAAAACGGGGTGCTTACTTTTTTTGATCACGTTATCTGCGTAAATATTTGGCAATAACTCTTCATCGAGTTGGTTTAAATCAATTAGTAATCAATTGGATGTTGGAACAGCGTATAGACCGAACCACCGAGTTTATTTGAAACCAGCCCAAAATAAGCTTCTTTCTTTGTTTTTGTTTCAGTGGATATTTGTGTATTGATTTAACACGTGTATTATAAAATTGGCTTTGTAGAAACCATTTTTTTATTAGAAATTAAGTCCATAATGAGTTTTTTTTTGAAGGTTTTTATTTCATTTAATTCATATGCCCCATATACCAAGATATGGCACTGATTAATTGTAAACAACCTGCTGAAATTAATAAAATACCTGGTAACCATCTATTTTTTTTCTTTTTTTGTTTATTTTTATACAAAGATAAGGATCCAGCTAATAAAAAACACAACCCCGTTATTAGCGCCAAATACATTTTAAACATAGGGAACCTCATCAACATCACTATCATATATGCAGTTAAAGATCCACCTAATACTAAACCCAATCCCACTATTAGCGTCAAATAAATTTTTTTTCCAAACATATGGAACCTCTCTATCAAATAAAAGTTACTTGTTGGCTACATTTAACTATTCTATTACTTCGTCATGTTTTTCTAGTTCTTTTCGGGTTTTCCATTCTTTAGGTACAAAATACATCATTAGAATGGAGAATAGTGTCAATGTTCCAAGGACTATAAGAATTACAGTTTCTTCATAGAATGAATATCTATAAAATATAATCAGCATAGATACCGTAATTACAGTCATAATCAGTCTATATAATTTTTTTTGGTTATTTTTTGTAAAATTGAATATTCCGGGTATAATGACTAATAAACCTAATAATAATAGTAGAAAATCTGTAGGGCGTATTTTGTCAAATAGCGAAAGTATGAAAGTTATAATAAACAATGAACCCATTATTATTTCTAATTTGCCTGACTTTGATATAATCATTAAATTCGCATCCTTTTTTACAAGATTTTTTTAATATAATATAATTCTAGTTTTAGTCGATTTTTTTTGGGTGGGATAATCTTTTTTGCAGCTAAATAGTGGCTATACTGGTTTAGTTGTGTAAATTAGTTTTAATTTTCTTTAGTCCCTGTGCTTGTGAATTTTACGTGTTCTACACCGTTAAGTCTCATTATTTTTTCGGTGAGTTTTCGGAGGTTGTTGACGTCTCCTTTTACTACGATGACTTCTAGGCATTTTTTTTCTGTCATGTGGATGTGCATTACTGCGTTGATATTTTGTCTGTATTCGTGTTGTGCGTCTGTTAAGTTTTCCATGACGCCTGTAACATTGCGGTTATAGATTACTGATATTGTTCCGACTTTTTCTCCTTCCATTTCATTCATCCATTGGTATCGGAGTATGTAATCTTTTAGTGCATCTCTTATGCCTTTAGATCTTGATTGATATCCCCTATCATGGAGTACTACGTCAAATTCTTTTAGTAGTTTTGTGGGTAATGACATGCTTATTCTTATCAGAGCAATCCCTCTGACTTGGTTTTGTTAATAATAATTATTAATATTATATATAATATTTTCCTGACTTGAATTTTTTGTTTTTTTTTTTGATCATGGTTTTGGTGGGTGTGTGTTTTGTTAATCTATTTATACGATTCAAATCATGTGATAAGGTATGAATTAAATAGAAATTAAGGATGATATAATCAATGGAAAGAACCTGATATTCTATAATAAAGATGTTTACAATTGCTATGAACAATTGAAGAATGATTTTTTATGTATACAATTTACTGAACCTCTACCAGTTAAGGCAAGGTTGATAGAATCAATCAATATCATATCTGGTAATAGGAAGCCTTCATTAAATAGATTAACCATAGCTGAGCTGCGTGATTTGTTGGTAAAGTGGTTGAAGTATAAAATTTTGATAATACTCTTTAACCATTTTGAGTGACTGACTAAAATATCTGTAAAGGCATATCAGTATCTGAATAGTTTGGAAAATGTGCGTTTTATTTGTAGTTTTAATAAAAATTTCAAACCTGAAGTTTACTCTTTTTTCAGGACATTTGATCTTGTTAATGAAGATGAATACATGTTAAAGCATGGTAAAAAGGAATTTAATATCACATATGCGGTTGATGTTATTTTAAGTGTTTTTTGTATTCTTATTTACTTGAAAGCTGCAACTTCTTTTTCTATGGAGTCTTTATTGGTTGGATCTGTCTGGTTTGGTTTGATATTGTTCAGGACCTTTTTGTATGTAGGGGGCCGTCCATGAGGAGTTACACTCACATTGCAAGTGCCATTTTTTTATTTGTAGTTTTTGCATTTGTGGCAGATTTCAATAATGTGTTAACCGGAATTTTCTTTGCCGGTTGGGTTTCAGTTTTCCCAGATATAATTGATAAATTAACTGGGAAACATCGGGGTATGGGTCATTCCATATTTTGGCTGATTCCATTGGCCATTGTAGGTTTCTGGAATGTGGGAATTGCAGTTGCCATGATGATCGGTTTTATTTCTCACATCTTCCTAGATATTTTAACCACCAATGGTTGCCCTATACTGTATCCATTATGGAAAAATGATTTTGTCTGTTTTGGAAAAAAGAGAAGAATAAAAACCGGTACTAATGAGGATAAATCAGTGTTTTTGGTTTTGTTGCTTCTTTTAATTCCTTTTTATTTTTAACAACAGATGTTGTATTTTTATTTTGGAATAGTGGGAATGAAAATGTGGTGTTTGCAAGAAGTTCAGAATCTGTAAACAGCTCTATAAATAATGATACAATGAAAAACAATTTTTATCTTAATTTTGAGTTTAAAGAGGGTGTTAATAAGAATATTTCAGTTCAAAGGGTTAGTGAAAATGAAACTAACATTTTAGTGAATGATATTTGAAAATTGGAGGTTGAAGAAGATGAGTGGAAGTGATTGGGTGTACTGTGATGCGTATGGTACAAATGTTAGCATATTAGAATGTAAGAAATGTAAAGTGCAAGAACGTCAAATGGTTTCATCTTTTGAAGAATGCCCTTATTATGGGAAAATTTTAGTTAGATTGGAATTGATTGACTAGTATTTGGGCGCATAATATATTCTAAAAATGTTTCTCACAAATTTGATTTACTTTACATTCTTCACATTTTTCAAGTCGATTTTTACGACAATAACCATAACTATCTGCAACTGTTGTTAAATGCATAATCCTCTCTTTATAGGGATTTCCATAAACATTCATATTCTTTTGGCAACTAAATATGCATTCTGTTTTTAGCATATCCCTATATAACCAAATAATTGTCCATATATCAGCCAATGTCAAGTACTTAATTAATTAGGTAAATCAAGGATATTTAATTGGACTTTCAATCATTAACTTTGCTGTTAGTGGATACATCACATAAGCAATTTTAAGGTATTATACTCAATATACCCTTTTTACACGACTTTGATATTGAATACTAAAATTCATCCTTAAACATGATATTTAACTAATATATCATTGTCAAATCATAGATTTTAGTTGTGTTTCGTAGTCTTTCAGCAGTGTTGCAAAGCTAAAAAATATAAACTATGGTATTTTTGAGGTAACTTAAATTTTACGTATGATGAATAAAAAATTAAGAAAAATTATACATTTGTATATAGAAATATTAAATATTCTAGATAGTATTAGGAAAAATTTTCTTTTTTGTTCCCATTTTCACAAAAATTTTTAAGAAATTTAAATGTGTGTGAAAAAACATATTGTTATAGTCTATAACTCGTAATATTAGGATGATTTAGTATGAAAAAGGATGGAATTGTAATTTCAGGAATAATAGCAATTTTAGCAATTGTGGTAATGGTTTCAGGATGCACTTCATCAACTGATAACACTACATCAGAAGAAAACAAAACATTAACTCCTGAAGAAAAAGCTGAAATAAATCAAATGCTTGCATTATCTAAAGATCCAGAGCTTTTGAGTGCAATTGATACTTTTGTAGCTGAAGTGTATCCAGATCCAATTTACAATCCTGTTGTAGATTATGTTTCGGTTTACAAGATAATATCTGATAATAAAATTGAGTTATCACTTACTGTTAATTGGACAACTGCACAAGGTGATAGGGTTCAAGATAAATATATGGGAACTTGGGTGAAAACTAATGGTGTATGGAAAGATGCCGATGATTTTACGCCGAGAATCTATACAAAAAAGGATGGTAAAATATATTCTCCTGGAGAACTAATGTATTAAGTGTGGAGTGTGTGGGCATCAATTAACCCTGACGGTAAGGACATACTAGTTAAAAGATTCGATTTAAACGCATATGAAGACCAAAGTGTAACTGTAATAGGAACATTTTGTTGGAACAACCTCTTATGGTACAGCATTGGGCAGTTCAAGGACCGTGCCAACTGTCGAAGACACCAAGATAGCTTAAACAATGGGATTTATCCCATTATTATTCTTTTTTTCCGTGATCCTGGGGGATAGTTATGAAATGTGATAAATGTGGAGCTGAAAACCCTGATTATGCTAATTTCTGTCAGGAATGTGGTAATAAAATATGTTCTGAAAAATTTATAGAAAAAAAAGCTGAAACAACAACTAAAAATGCATTAGATTCGCCTAAACAACCGCCTAAAACAAGTCAGGGATTAGGGATAGATATTAATCAAATTAAAAAAGATTTAGGAAATGATGATGAGTTATTAAAAGCATTTATTGACGATGTGAACTCAATAATTGGAAAATATGGTTCAACTAATGTAAAAAACGAGAAAGAATTTCAGAAACAACAAAGGAGAATAGATTACGAAATAGGCGTCAAAAAGAAAAATTTGAGTGATAAACTCAAAATTATTAGTTCTGACAGGATACAAGTAGATAAGATTCGGGATGAAAATGAACCATTCCATGTAATATATTCAATTACATTAAAAGAAGCAGAATCTCCTTATAAAGAACGCACTGTTATTTTTACTGATTCTGAAAATAACGAAACTAAATTGAATGTTTTTCTTGATGAAGAGTATATTGATATTCCCGACATTAATTTTCACAGCATTTCTGTAATTCAATCTAAAGATAATAAGTTTATATTGGCATATAATGACAGTCATTACGATCTTCGTGATGGAACTAAAAAACTAATTAAAGGCAAAACAATATTTATCAATCAGAATAAACTTTTTTTAATCAGCTCCTTGACACGCCCGAATGATGGTAAATTAGCGGAAAATGGAAATTTTATAATAAATGATTGGATATCATTTGAGCATGAGCTTAGCGGAATATTTTACGCTTTTAATTCTCAGGCTGAAGTTCTGATAGAAAAGAAATTTAATTCAAATTTGGGTGGAAACGGCATATCTAAAAGTGGACATTATGGAGTAGTTGAAACATTGTTTAGTAATTCTGATGACCAAAATAAAATATTTTTCTTTGACTTGGATAATAGGAAACTTCTTTGGGAAAGGGAGCGAGATGCGGGAAATATAAAGAAGTTTGAATTTGATGAAAATGAAAATTCACTACTAATTTCTTACGAAAAAAGTGGGAAATACCGTTATAGCTTTAAAGGAGAATTTATTGATAAAGATAAATTCATAAAGGAACGAGTTTTGTATGCTAATGGATATGAACTATTTGATATAGCTAAAGAAAAAATGGATGATTTAGATTACCAAACTTCACATTTTTCAGATTATAAGGAAATTCTATCAATTCTGGATACAGCTTCAAATAAAGATGTTTCTCCACATACCAAAGCTCGAATTCATCGGATGATTGGTGAAATATATTATAATTATAATAAAACAGATTTAGCTCTATTTAATCTTGAAAAAGCTATATCTTATAATCCTAAAGTCGGTGTAAAACGATTATATGATAAATTGAAGAAATTATAAGTAGGTTTTTAGATGGTTTATTGTAGCAAATGCGGCGCTGAAATAGATGATGAAGATAAATTTTGTAAAAAATGTGGTACTGAAAATCTAATTAGACCAGAAGCTGAAAAAAGAGAAAAAATAAATCCATTTATTGGCTATCCAGAAAAAGAAACTAAAGAAACTGAAAAAGAAAAATGGCCTAAAAAATTAGCTCTTTGGCTTGTTGTTTGGGGTGTTTTAAATTTATTCTTTTTTGAACTTTATATTCCACCACTTCAGCCAGGAAAAATGGATAAAAGTATTACTGGAAGATGTATACCCAAACTATTATGGCATATAATGACATATTTACTACACTGTAAGCATCAAAAATGGAGTCCATTTCTACCTCAAACTTGTTAGATATCCAGAAGGAGACTACTTGGAAGTAACAATCAGGAAACTGAAAGTACCTTCAGATGACAAGTAGGATTGATTAAATAATAGTTACAGCTAATTTGATAACATGAAGAATCAACTCTTCAACAAAATGTTATTAAAAAAATATTCCAAGAATTTTAAGTTAAATGTCCGTAAACATGATTTACTTAAGGAATACGCTAGTAAAGTTAAATCTGGCGACTTTAGCTGAAACTAAGAATTATCTCTATTTTTATGATGTTATCCTTAAAAATATATTAGGTTACAAAAGATAGAATGTTCTTTTTGATGAAGGGATAGATGCAGGTACAGGTAGAAGTGTATTAATTAAAATATGCTTCATTTTAATGAATAAATTATGGATTATATATTGAATATTTGATGATAACTGTAATAATAAGTGAAGTTATTCAGATGATTTTTTTAGTTCAAAAGATCTTTTTATAATTTCCATAGTTTTTGGAAGATCTTCTTCTCTTTCCAAATACAAAGTACCCCAATCTGGCTTTGATGGGTGTTTCACAACGTTTTCAAAAGGTTCATTATTTGTATATAACCAGAAACCTATTTTATAGTAATATCCAGGCCATGAATATAAAAAAACTCTTTTTGGGGTGTAATAAGAGTACCCATGTTTAATTTTATTTATATGTATATTATCATCAATCTTCTTTATTTGATTTGTAAATGATTCGAATAGTGTATTGATAGAATCTCTCATTTTTTTAAGAGCAATTTCTGCTTCTTCTTTAGTTTTTTTGTCTGTATCCTCCTCTAAAACTTTTTTTAAAGCTTCAGAAGCTTCTACATCCCCTATTCTCCCCAGAGCTCTAGCAGCCCTCCATCTAACTATACTTTCTTCATCATTGAGAACATCAATCAGACCACTAATAGCTCTTTTATCTCCAATCTGACCTAAAGCCTCTGCAGAAAACCGTCTAACATGTACATTTTTCCGAGATAATCCAATAATTAGATCTTTGACAGCTGGCTTTCCTATATTGATAAGAGCATTAGAAGCTGCAATGGGAAAGTTATTGTTTTCACGCCCTATCATCTGAATTAAAGGTTTTACAGCCCTTTTGTCACCTATCCTTCCTAGAGCAGTTGCGGCTGCGGGCGTTGCAAAACTATCAGATCTTTTGGTAAATTTTATTAATGGGGTAACGGCACTTTTACATCCTAATTTCCCTGCTTTTGTTGCAGCTTTTTTCTGTTCGCGGTCATTGCCTGTTTTTAGTATTTTAATCAGATTTTTGCATTCCCTAGGATCTTTTTTAAATAAAAGTATTTCATCAGGGCCGGAGTAACCATATTTATTTCTTATAGATCTGATGCTTTCAGTCAATTCTTTTAAATGTGTGTTCAACCATGATTGTTCGTTACCGGAATTAAGTAAAACTGTCCATGTGTTGTCTTCAAATTTAATCGATTTAACAGCCCTAGATTGATAATAGAAGTTTATATTCCGTTTTATCCATTTAGTCCACCAGTTTAGATCTCTAACACTCCATTTATCCAGTGTATCTATTTTTTCCAAGCTCGGAAATTCAGATGGTGGTTCCGTTAGAGGTGTTTTAATTTGTCGGAAATCAATAGTATCAGTACTTTTTGTTATGTTACATAGTTTACAGAGAGTTTGTAAGTTATCTTCAGAGTTATCAACTTCAAAATACCTAGGTTTAATGTGGTCGACTTCCAAAAAACGTTTTTTAGCTTCTCCACAGCATAAACAGCGATAATTGTCTCTTTTTTTAATTTTGTTCTTTTCATCAGGGCTTAAAGTTAATGTATTTATTAGGTTTACCACGCATAGGGCTGCTTCCTTTACTCTTGTATCATCATCAGTTAAAGCGATTTTTTCAATTAACTCGATCGTTTCTTCATGTATGGTTTCTTCTAATCCCATATCTCCTAATTCTTCACATGCTTGGATTCTCTGTTTAGTATTCCCTTTTTCTAATAATTCAATTAATTTATTCTCTTTATTTCGTATAGGTTCATGATAAGTTCCATCTTGATCTAATGTCCATTCAACAATCGCATTATACTGGAATTTAAAAAGTTCAAAATTATAATAAATTACTTTCCAATAGCGGTCATCTCGTTTATATTCTTTAATAAGCTTTTCACGAACGGTTGTAGGACCATAGTCCGCTTCTATATATTGTTCAGCGATTGATTCTAAGTCATGATCCTTTCTCGCTTTAAATTCAATGAATCTGGGAGGTTGACCCATATTTTGGGCTAAGTGACATGTGATGTTGAAAATGTTCGGACTGATATCCCCTACATATTCAGATTCACCAAAGAAATCTACATACCAATTTTTAATAATATCCTTCTGTTCCTCCAATTGAACCATTTCATCATCAAAAATTGCTAAATTTTCGTTTTTAAGATGTTGGATTAGGTTTAAATAATGATCATACTCATTTTCATAAACCATGACAAGACGTTCAACCCTTTCTGGATTTCCTTCCTCATTAATCTCGGCTTTATTCACTTTAAACCAACCAATGGGCATGAAAATCAAAAATGGCCCCGGATTTATGTTTGTACCTGAATCCATCATATCGAATATACGCCGAATATGTTCATGAGAAACATCAGTTGGTCCTTTTCCCCTGCCACCTCTAGCTTCTGGATCCCCAGTTTTTTCTGCTTCCCACGTGTCAGCATTCCAAAAAGCCCAATTTATAGTTTTATGCCAATCGTCATGGAAGAAAACTAAATTGGCATCTTTTCCTCCTCCAAACCTACGTCCACGGAGTGCTCGACCCACCATTTGAGTCATAAGTATTGTGCTTGTTGTTTGTCTAGAAATGAATACTGTGGATAAATCAGGGACATCAGTACCCTCTGTTAACATTTTAATATTGACAATAACATCCAATTCATTATTTTTAAATCGTTCAAGTACATTAGCGTTTCTTTCATTGCCCATCTGGAAATACATAACATCAGAAGAGATCCCTTGTTCTATCAAATGATTGTTAATATCGTCACATTGAAATCCTCTATCTGCGAAAATAATAGTCTTACCATAAATATTTTTATTTTCAATATATTTTGCTGCGATTAATTTGTTCCTTTTCTTGTTTTCTGCAAGTTTGGTTACAACACGGGTGGGTAAATCTCTTATTTCGTCGTCCCATGCTAAATATTCCCTTTCATCAAATTCAGGAATGATATTTGTATCAGCCACTTTAATGATTGGTTTTGCCAGTATATCCGCTGCAAATAATTTTTCGATTGAAGTTTGATGGACGATTTTTTGAGGGAAAAGTTCTACTAACCAACCTCTTTTTTCTAAATTCATATGCGTGGGTGTGGCTGTTAAACCCAACAAATTCATTTTTTTGAACCTTTTTCTAAGGCCAATAATTAAGTTTCTATAAGAAGGGGCAGGTGCATGATGTGCTTCGTCAAAAACAAGGAAAATTTTCCCCTTAGTGGATTTAAGGAATTTTTCAAGTTTGGAGTGCTTTTTTTTATGGGCGTTCACTATACTTTGTAACGTAGCAATCAAAACATCATCAGTAGCCTTTATTTGATTTATGTTAAAATGATTGTGCGTTCCAGAAACAACACGGATATTTAATTGTTCTTTAGGTTCGGGTATCCATCCAACTTCATATCCCTCGTTAAACTCTTCTGATAGTGGGCCAAAGCTGTAAAAAGCTTGTTCTAGCAGATGGTGAGTATGAGCAAGCCATAATATTTTGTAACCCTTTGCAATAACGTTTTTACAAAGGAATCGGACTGCAGTAAAAGTTTTTCCACTACCTGTTGGCAAGGCTAATATGGATCCTGAGGGGAATTCATTGGCCTCAAACCATTTTTTGAGTTTAATAATAGCTTCTTCTTGGTGAGCAGCAGGAGGTTTCTTAGATGCGTAATTTCGACATTCAATTAAGTCATATTCCCTATAAAAATCAGCTTTTTGTTTTTTTGACACTCATACTCCCCCTCTCTTTTTAATAATCTGCACTTAAAAATTAATTAATGTTTTGTAGTAAAAAAATATATTGTTCAAGTGATATAGATAAATTATAGTAGTTACTATTCCAATAATAATATGAAATTAATTCATCATAATCAACCGTAAAGGTTCTATATGGAAAGAGGTCGAACAATGCATAAAAGTACAAAAACGAGTTATTTCTTCTTTCTTTGATTTTTAACATCAAAACGGCGATTATTTTAGTTATTTAATAAATTCATTATATTTTATTTTTTCCCCACATTCACATTACCATCGAAGCATCAGATGCCTCATAGGGCTGTAGTTTGTAATATTTATTGCATTCACTGCAAAACAAATAGCCATAATTCATATAGTAATAAGAAATATGTCTAAATGGGATTTAAACTGTAAAAAATTTCCTAAAAATCCATAATTACTATAATCCCTGAAAATATCAATATCAATTTTAACTTATCCAATTATAAACCTTTAAATTGTCTGGGGAAGTTTATTCAAGAATCTACTGTAATCCCCTTCATGAGTTATAAAATTGTTTAATATATTCTTATGTAATGTAATTACTAACATTGATCAATTTTATGATACTAATAGGTCCCCTCTGAGTGATCTATTGCTGGCACGGTTGATTTTAACTCCAATAAGCTTCCCACTAGATTTTTTTTCCTTTGAGGATAAAGTCACAACAGCATTATCTTTTCCAGGTTTAGTAGTTTCTAAGTAATTCGATGAGAGAAAAACTCTTGTTTATTTTGATATCGCAAGATTTCTGCACATTAATTACCATATGGGCTTGAAGCTCCTCAATAAAATCTGAAAATAGTTTAGATAGTTACATTAAGAGTTTATTTTATAACCATTCGAGTAAGAAAGGGCTTTAATTGTAAAGTTATTTTATTGATTGGAAAATGATATTAGCAGTAGTCGTGATTTGTTGTTTGTTTGAATAAGGTCCGTAGACCCCAATTACATATACTGTATCATTTATTTCAAAATAAAACACATTATGGCTAGTTTTCTCACCATTTTCCTTGTATACAATCGTCATTCTAATTGTTTCTACAACAATACCATTGGGGTTGGTTTCGGTTGTTGAGGATAATACTTCGCTTGTAGATGAATTTCTATTTATGGAAAGAGTTTCATCTCTTAATTCTGTTGGTGAAATGGCTGTTTTATTCTTAACTACGTTTATATATTGTTTATTAAATAAATCACTGCTTACAAAATAAGCTACTCTCTGTATTTTTGAATTATTAATTTCCTGATTTTCTGTGTTAAAAACCCCTGGATAATCAAAACTCATCAAACCATCAGAAAATGTTTTTTTCTCGGTTAAGGGCGAATTAATACAACCAGACACAAGAACACCGAAAATTAATACTCCTATACTTATCATTTTAAGACTCTTGGTTGTTTTCAAATTTTCAAACCCCAAAATTGATTAAGATTCTGTTGATAAAAATTCCATAGTTTTACTTAACATCTAAAGATTATTCCATCGTGCTTTCCTCAACTTCATGACATTGTTTTTCATTTATATTTCAATTTAACTCTTATTCTCATTATTTCTTTCAAATTTAATTTATATGGCTTTGTAGAAACCATGTTTTTTTATTTGAAATTGAGGTTTTTTAATTTTTTTTGGTAATAAAAAATAACTTTATTAGTTTTAGGTTGAGTTTTTCCTGTTTTCACTTGAAATTACACTTAT
>JAXGTM010000057.1:0-12089 GCA_040774925.1 Atribacterota bacterium
CTTTCAATCTATTCTTTATTCCTGGAGCCTGATTTAATGAGCTGTCAGGAAATACCAGTAAAAATTCATCGCCGCCCATACGGACAACAATATCTATTTCTCTTAAATCAGATTTAAAAATATTGCTAATTGTCTTTATAGCTTTGTCTCCTTCATGATGACCAAAACGGTCATTTATTTCTTTTAGGTTATCAATATCCATAAAAGCAATCAGTAGAGGAGAATCGGAGCGCTTTGACATCTTCATCTGTCTTTCCAGTAACTCAAGGCCATAGGAACGATTATAACAGCCTGTTAGAATATCTATATGTGCCATTTTTTGTAATTTTTTTTCTAATTCTTTTCTCTCCGTGATATCTATGTAGGTGGCAATAATGCCGCTTACTTTGCCATCAATCAAAACTGGTGAACCAGAGATAGAAACTGGAAATAGAGTACCATCTTTCTTTTTACGGATTGTCTCATACTGAAAATAACCCTGGGAGAGGGCTTTTTTGTCAAGTTCTTCTCCTTCTTGAATTTTCTCTGGTGTATGAATTATTCCACAATTAATATTTTTTCCTTTAATTTCATCTAAAGTATATCCGAAAAGCTCGGTAAAACGTTTATTTGCATTCATAATGTTTGCCTTTTCATCAAGGTAGAGTAATGCTTCTGAGTGACTCTGAAAGAGGCCGGTAAATTCCTGCTGGCTCCTTCGCAGGGCTTCTTCAGCTTTTTTCCGTTCTGTTATATCTGCAAACGTTCCTTCTACCCCGATAATCTCGCCCGATTCATGGTAAAAATATTTGCTATTTGTTGAAATTGTAACAGGATAACCATATTTATTTTTCAACAATATCTCATAATCTTTTAATTCTCCGCCGTTCTCTTTAATAGAGTTCAAAAATTTCAATCTATCTTCTGGATAATAATAAAATTCCTGAGCTAAATTTTTCCCAGTAATCTCATCTAATGAATTACAGCCCAGTATTTTTATTCCTGCCATGTTCATTATGATAATATTTCCATTTATATCGGCCTGATAATACCCTGCAGGCATATTCTCAAAGATTGTTCGAAATTTTTTTTCACTTTCTTCTATTCTGGCTAAATATTCCTTCTCTCTGCTTATATCCTGATAAAAAGCGACAACGGCTTTCTTTCCACCATTATTTAATACTGCTGATACTGTTATGACAACTGGCACAAGTGTTCCATCTTTCTTCTTTCGAATGGTTTCGAAGGCAATGTCTTCACCTGCAATAGCTTTCCTGACCAGGTCATCACTTTCTAAAACAGTCATCTGGTCAGGATAGATCATTCCATCATTGACATTTTTGCCTTTCACCTCATCTAAAGTAAAGCCGAAAAGTTCAGAAAACTTCTTATTTATATTTATGATAGTACCATTACTCTCCTGATATATTCCGGCTATCGGGCTATTCTCAAATAAATTGAGAGCTTCTTTCTGACTTTTTTCCAGCAGTTCTTTAGTTTTTTTAATTTCGGTGATTTCTGTAAGTATAGAAATTATCCCTTCAACCCCTCCTTTTTTGTCCACTATTGGTGAGCAGGATAATAATACCGGGAGTATTTCACCATTTTTAGCTTCCAGGTTAATTTCTATCTCTTTTTTCATCTCCTTTTTTACTATACATTCAGTTAAAATTTTGTATAAATTATCATTCTTAAGCAAGAAATTTACTGGTTTTCTTAATAATTCTTCATTCTGAAAACCCGACAAATCGAGCAATGCTTTGTTTACGCTAATTATACAGCCGTCTTTATCTAATAATGCCAGAGAATCGGCCATGGTAGAGATTATCTGCTCGGCAGCGGTATATGGAGTAATCGTGGTAAATTCATATTTAATTATGGCAAAAACGATTCCTCCTACCAGTACTAAATTTATAATATTTGCTATTGAAGGAATCATTATATTAAATAAAGGCATAAGTATTTCAATAAGAGTTCCGCCAATTAATGATATCAGAGATGTATAAAGGATAGTTAAAGATTGTTTACGCCTCATTAGTTCTGATGTTTTTCGTCCAAAATCATAAAGAAGGTAGAAGCCGATAATGGTAAAAGAAAGATAGTAGAGGAAAAAGAAATATGTCCATACCGAATCAGCCCATATTCTCTCCCATCCCCAGATCTTTTTTGTGTAGCCACTAATCAACATTCCTGAAAAATGTTTATAAATTAAAATTGATGGTATTACAAAAAAGGCTATATGGATAATAGGGTTTTTTAATATGTGATGCTTTTCTGTAAAAACAAGAACAAACCATAAATAAAACATGGAAAAACTTATCCAGCCGAAAGAGGCAATCAGGTTTAAAATTTTTGCAGTATCTAAATCAACACCCGGCAGGTAGAAAAATATAAATACAAAGCTCCAGATAGCAAAGGTGCAGATAAAAGCAATAAGGACATTGTTTAATGGTGATTTCGTATCTTGCCAAAAAAAATAGACTATTATTCCAGAGTAAACTAAAAATGCAAATAAATGGACAAATGATAATAAACTCATATTAATTATTTATATATTTCTTTTTTATTTATCAATTAGTATTTTTTTACCATTCTGTAAACTAAATATAAGCAAGACTAAGGCATAAATATTTTTAACTTTAGTTTATTTAATTATTACAATTTTATCATTATTTACTTGATATACATAATTCTATTTGTATCAGCAACATTTAAGTAATCTTATATTCTCATAAATTAATAAATAAACCCTTACTTTTCCTCTCTCCATCTTTTTAAAACTTCAAGTACTGTATCTATATCATAAGGAGTATGGCTTGCATTAATCTGAAAGCGAATCTCTTCATCTCCACGGGGAACTACGGGAAAGTTTAAACCTGTTGCTAGAATACCGTTTTTAATGAGAAAATCCATCAATTTTTTTGTCTTCCTGGTATCTCTAACCATGAGAGGAACAATAGGGTGGTTGCTTTCAATTACTTCATAATCTAGTTCTTTTAAACCCTCTTTAAATCTTTTTGTCATATTTCTAAGATGCTCCAATATTGATTTTCCCTCTTTGCTATCCAATATCTCCAGTGCCTGATATGCCTCTTCAGCTTCAGCAGGTGTTATAGGATTTGAATAAATATACATAGGTGCATTTTCACGCAGATAAGTGATTACAGTTTGACTGGATACAGCATAGCCCCCATTTACTCCAAACGCCTTTCCCAGAGTTCCTATTAGAATATCTACTCCTTCGGTCTGTGTATACTCTTCAGTTCCGCGTCCTGTTGCTCCAAAACACCCTACGCCATGAGAATCGTCTACAATTAACAGTATGCCCTCAGCAAAGTATTGCTCATACTCTTTGGAAATTTGTGCAATCTCATCGAGTGGTGCATAATCTCCTCTCATACTGAATACTCCATCTGTAATTATTAAAACCCGTTTTCCCCAACCTACACTTTTTTTTAGTTGTTCTCTCAGTTCTTTCAAATTTAGATGACTGTATATATATTTTTCAGCAGGTCTGGATAGACGGAGGGCATTGATTATGCAATTATGGTTTAACTCATCACTTATTACTATCGTTTCACCGGTAATAAAAGATGTCAGCACTCCCAAAACAGCTGAATAGGCAGAATTAAATAGTATAGCATCATCTCTTAAATGAAATTTAGCCAGCCTTTGCTCCAATTGTCTATGTATATGGAAAGTACCGCTAATAAAGCGAACTGCTCCTGGTCCTGTACCATATTGACGTGCAGCCCTTTCCCCTGCAGAAATAATATCATCCCGTAATGATAATCCCAGGTATGAATTGGAATTCATCCTGATAAATGGCTTCTCTCCTTTCCCTTTCAAGTAATAACGCGGGCCCATTACATCATCCGTCTTCTTGATATCTGTAATAATAAATTCCTTTCCTTTTAAACGGCCTTCCTCTTCTAAATGTTTTAGAGAATCTTCTAATAATTTTTCTAATTTTTTTAAACCCATGATGATATCCTCCTCTCTTTAAATCTTCTTTAAAACCGTAATTATCTCTCTATCCCATTTTTAATTTTAATTC
Organism: Atribacterota bacterium; assembly: GCA_040774925.1. Taxonomy (GTDB): domain Bacteria; phylum Atribacterota; class Phoenicimicrobiia; order Phoenicimicrobiales; family Stramentimicrobiaceae; genus Stramentimicrobium. The sequence continues at coordinate 4,037 of JAXGTM010000057.1, forward strand.
TTAGTTTTTCAATCATATCTTCTACCATTTTAGGAAGGTCATAATCAGGCTTCCATCCCCACTCTTTTCGTGCCGCCTCATCATCCATACTATTAGGCCAGGAATCTGCTATAGACTGCCTTACAGGATCTATATGATAGCTCATTTTAAATTCAGGAATCCATTTTCTCATCTCCTCAAATAGTTCTCGAGGAGAAAAACTCATTGCACTCACATTATATCCATTACGGTGTATCAGCTTTTTACTTTCTGTTTCCATCAACTGCATTGCTGCTTTTATAGCATCAGGCATGTACATCATGTCGAGATAGGTGTCTTCTTTTAAAAAACAGGTATACTCTTTATGGGTAAGAGCTTCATAAAATATCTCTACTGCATAATCAGTAGTGCCTCCGCCTGGCATAGTCTCATATGATATTAAACCGGGATAACGTACACCGCGTACATCGAGATTGTACTTAAGGTGGTAATAATTACAGAGCAGTTCACCGGTTAGTTTTGTAATACCATATATAGTTGAAGGTCTCTGAATGGTATCCTGAGGTGTTTTATCTTTTGGAGTACTATCACCAAAAACACCTATGGAGCTGGGGAAAAAGAGGGCACACTGGTAAGATTTTGACAAATCAAGTATATTTATCAAACCCTGGACATTAACATCCCACGCTAATTTAGGATTTTTTTCTGAAGTTGCAGATAGTAATGCTGCTAAGTGGTAAATAGTATTTATTCTGTATTTTTCAATGATACCTGCTATTACTGTGGGTTCCAGGCAATCTGCTTTTACAAAAGGTCCCGATTCCTGTAATTTTTCTGAAGATGGCTTTCTCCTGTGACCTCCTGCTACTACATTGGCTGACCCATATCTTTCACGTAAAGCCAGTGTCAATTCTGAACCGATCTGTCCGGTGGCGCCAATAACCAGTATATTTTTCATCAAAATTCCTCCTTATTAATTTTCTAAGAAGAAATATGTTTTGCAGTAAATAAATTACCTATACTGGATAGCCATAATATGAGAGTTAACTTATTTTTTTCTGTAAATTAGTGTTAGTTCTAATTTGTAAAAACACAAGAAATAATATTTTTCTAGAAATTGCTACGAAAAATATTGAACGTCTTTTTTTAAGAATATTAAAAGTATCTTTTAAAATTTGCTGATATTAGCATTATTTGTTATTTATATTATATAACATTTAGAAAGATATTGGTATACTGATATATTAAAACGTATTTTCTGTTTTATTTTGTAAAATATTATCAACCTAATGCAACATCTAATATCATCATAATTGTAAAGCCAACCATTACTCCCATCGTTGCGAGGTCAGGATTTCCGTTTTGTTGAGATTCGGGTATCAGCTCCTCTACCACTACAAATATCATTGCACCTGCAGCAAAGGCGAGGGCATAGGGGAGAATAGAGCGGGCAATTAATACTGTCACAGCTCCTATAACAGAAAATATTGGTTCCACAATACCGGACAATTGACCATACCAGAAGCTCTTCTTAGCTGACATTCTTTCACCTCTAAGAGGCATGGAAATAGCCATTCCTTCCGGAAAGTTCTGTATTCCAATTCCGATGGCTAAAGCTATGGCCCCGCTTATAGTAGCTGTCGGCATGCCAGCAGCTACTGCTCCGAAAGCCACTCCAACGGCCAAACCTTCCGGTATATTGTGTATAGTAACAGCAAGTACAAGAAGTGTTGTTCTTTTCCAGGTTGTAGATATTCCCTCTGCTTCTTTTGTCGGTAAACCGAGATGCAGATGTGGCAGTATGGCATCGATAAATCTTAAAAATATTCCTCCCAGCATAAAACCAATAGCTGCCGGTACCCAACCTGGGAAACGTCCCTCTTCTCCCAGAGCGATTGCCGGTTCCAGCAAAGACCAATAGCTGGCAGCTATCATAACGCCTGCTGCAAAGCCAAGCATTGTGTCCAGTAATTTTCGGTTTACCTCTTTAGTCAAAAACACTCCTGCTGCACCCAGAGCAGTCAGGCCCCAGGTGAACAATCCAGCTAATAGGGCTTGTACAACCGGGCTTAAAAGAGATATTTTCTCTATCATCCTGATATTCCTTTTCTATTAAAATATTAATTATTCATTAATAATAGTTAAAACTAATCAGCTCTTCGAGCTGTTTTCTATCTTTTTTCGGCAATATTTCAGCTGGATACCCAAGGGTCATAAGTGATACAATTTTTACTTTTTCAGGAATTTGTAGAATATTTTTCATTCTGTTCTGCTCAAAATCTCCAATCCAACAGGTACCTAAACCCTCTTTTACAGCCTGAAGGCTTAAATGGTCTAAAGCAATTGCCAGGTCAATCGGATAAGAATATTCACCATTTGGCATAATATGGTCAACATTAAGAGCACAACCCACTACTACTACAGAAGCCTGTTCTACAAATGATTGTCTGCCGGCAGCTAACATTACCTGTTGTTTTAATCTTTTATCTTTCACCAATATTAATTTCCATGGTTGTCTATTTCCTGCAGACGGTGCCATCCTTACTGCCTCAAGTATTTTACCTAATACCTTTTCAGGTATTTCCTTATCCAGATAATTCCGGATACTTCTTCTTTCTTTAATTTCCTCTAAAATCATAAAAAACACCTCTCAATCAATAAAAAATTTGTGCTTATTTTAAAACTATTATATTTAATAATTAGAAAACATGGGCCTGAACCCTTCATTAAGATAATAACAATAAAAATATTTTTATCAAATTGTAAAGGCAAAGATTATTGCTTATCTTTTTCAAACTGGGCGATAATCATACCTATAAATATCGTAATCCCACCAATTATTCCAAATAGCCCTATTGTTTCTTTGAGAATCAGATGGGAAAAAATGGCTCCAAAAACAGGTTCTGTAGAGAAAATTATTGCTATTTTGGTCGGATCAGTAAATCGCTGAAAACGGTTTTGTAAATAGAGAGCAAAACTTGTTGCAAAGACACCCGTGATAATTATTGCCCAATACACCGATGAACTATAGGAAAAATGGAAAGATTCTTTCTCAAACAGAACTGTCATAATAAAAGACATAAGGAATACTGAGACCAGTTGGATAAAGACCAGCTGAACATGGTCGTGTTCTTTTGTGTAAATATGTACAGCAATAATATATAAAGCAAAACCGATAGAACCAAGAAAAACGAGTAGATCTCCAACATTGACAGAGTAAAAAGAACCATTAGAATTCATCATTAAAAGGCCTGCCATTGCCAGAATCACTCCGATTAAAGAATTAATTTTAATCTTTTCTTTAATCAAAAAAAAGGAAAAAATCGGGACTAAGACCACTGAGATTCCTGTAATAAAGGCGGTCTTGGTTGCAGTAGTAAACTGTGTACCTACTGTCTGTCCGAAATAGCCAAGAAAAAGCCAGAATCCTGCCATAAACCCTTTTTGAACTGTATCAATTCTTATCTCCCTTAACCGATTTCTAAAAATCAAAAAGATAATAAAAAAAGCTAAGAAAAAACGATAAGTTAAAAAGGTAAATGGGGGTATAGCTTCTAATACATTCTTAATTACCGGAAAGGTATATCCCCATAGTATAACGACTCCCAGTAATGTCATTTCTGCTTTCAATCTATCATTTGCTCTTCTATTCATACTTTTTTCTGCTTCTCTCTTATTTTACAATTTTTTTAACTTTTATTGCTGCAGCCAGCCATTTACTAATCCACTATAATGGAAGATGTTTTTAGCATTCTGATACTCTTTTCGGGTAATATTGCGGGCAAGTTGAGGATAATTCATAGCCTGAAAGGCGGGAAAATACTGTGACATTAGACTGATATAAGTATCCCGGGAGATATTTTCAGCAATCCATGGTAATATTTGGTCCGTTCCAGAAAGATTATTTGGTAAAACCAGATGACGGATTATCAACCCGGAAACAGCAATACCATTTTCATCAATCTTCAAATCACCTACCTGTCTGTGCATTTCCTTTAGGACACTTTTTAAAACATCAAAATAATTTATTGCTTTTGAATATTTCCGTGCAATAGCATTGTCAGCATATTTTGAATCAGGCAGGTAGATATCTATAATTCCATCCAATAGTTTTAGGGCTGCCACCGATTCATAGCCGCTGCAGTTATAAACTATTGGAATAGAGAAACCATTTCTTCTGGCTTCCCATATCGCTTTCATAATTTGTGGAACAAAGTGAGTAGGTGTCACAAGATTAATATTATGACATCCTCTCTTTTGTAGATCCAGCATCATTCCTGATAATTGAGATATAGTGGTAAAATTACCATTATTCAGCTGGCTTATCGGGTAATTTTGACAAAAAACACATCTTAGTGTACAGCTGGTAAAAAAGATAGTTCCTGAACCTCGAGTTCCCGAAATAGGCGGCTCCTCTCCAAAATGTGCATTACTACTGGATATTTTCAGCTGTGCTGTTGAACGGCATAACCCCATCTCTCCAGATATACGATTTACTCCACATTGGTGCGGACAAAGCCGGCATGATTCCAGGATTTTCTCGGCATCTTTCACCCGTTTTTCAAACTCTCTTTCACCGATATTTAAATAAGATGGATATTTTTTCATTTTTTCACATCATTTTCAGTATAACTTAATGCTTTTTCACATGATTTTTCACAATGAAAAAAATGGGTATTTAAAATATAGGATTCCTGCTGCTATATTCTATGATGAATAGGTGAGCAGTTAATAAATCAATACGACTAAAATAAAAATCGGTAATCTGAACTCACAAATGTTTTAATACTTCAGTTAAAGAATTTAACTGAATATACTGGTCGGAAATAGGTGTTTCTTCTTCAAATTTCCAGGTAATCGCAGGAATAAGTATACAGTTTAACCCAAGCTGAAGTCCTGGATTCAAATCAGATCTTACACTATTTCCTACAATCCATGTTTTTTCTTTTTTCAGGTTATGATTTTTTAAGATCTGCATATATTCATCAGCCGTTTTATAACTCAAAACATATATTGCTTCAAAATATGTTTTCAAGCCTGAACGCATTATCTTTTTATGCTGTATCTCTGGATCTCCCAGTGTTGCCAGAATCAGAAGATAACGACTTTTAAGATTACTTAATACGAGGTCAGCGCCTTCAACCGGTTCGGGAGTTTGCTGAAAAACATTCCAGCCTATAACGGCAATTCTTTTTTCTGTTTCTCTATCTATTTCCTTCTGAAATTTACTGCAATAATAATGATAAGTCTTTACCAGGCTCAAAGGGTATCTTTCTTTAGAAAATCCCTGTTCAGTTATCTGTTCTATATCAATTTCATCTAATTTATCTAATGCTTCCTGAGCCGGAAAACCTAATTCAGACATCAGTTTGGAAAATTCATTCCGAGCATGATTGTATAATTTAGAAGTCTTTATTAGAGTGTCATCAAGATCAAAAATAATAGTACTGATCTACTTCTCCTCCTTCTATCTGTATATATAATAATATATTAAAACAAAACTGTTTTTATTATAACCTGAATTATCAGTATGAGTAAAAATTATTTTGTATTTGAATATCGGTAAATATGGTATAATTTAGTCTATATATATTTTAGAAAAAAGAATTTGAAAAGAGGGTTCATATGGCAAAAGCAAACTTGGCTGTTAATAAAAAAAATACGAAAAAGGTAAAACCTATGTGGCGTGAATTATTCGAAACTGTGGTAAGTGCAGGTATTATAGCTTTCATAATAATCACCTTTATCGGACAGGTTACTGTAGTAAAAGGTGCCTCAATGGAAAATACCCTTTTCAATCGTGAAAGACTTATCTGTAATAAGATTGTTTATAGGCTATCAGAGCCAAAACATGGTGATATAATAATTTTTAAACCTCCTATTGATCAGAATAATAATTATATAAAGAGAGTTATCGCTATATCAGGGGATAAAGTAAAGATAGTCGATGGAGTAGTATATTTAAACGGTGAAAAGCTGGAAGAAGATTATGTAGCACACCATTCCCTGGAAACAATGCCCGAAATAACCGTAAGAGAAAATTCTTATTTTGTACTCGGTGATAATAGGTCAAATAGTAGTGATAGCCGTTTCTGGGGATTTGTCCCCAGAAGAAATATTATTGGAAAAGCCTCTGTAGTATTTTGGCCAATCACTAAGGCGCGTATGCCATAATAATCTCGTAACTTACCACAATATAAACACCAATTAGATTCTTGAATATTTATAAGCTAAAACAGTAGTAAAAAAATACCGTGTATTCGGAAAAAGACTGTTTCATTGTTTCATTATTAGAAATAGTATTTTTAAGGAGGTTTTATGAAAAAAAGTATATTTTTAACTGTTTTTTTATTATTTTCCATTACTGTGTTTTTCTTCACCTCAGCTACAATTTTAGCTTCGGAACAGGATTTGATTAAAGAATCTCTGACTTATTTAGAAAAGCAGGATTACCAATCAGCAGCATATTTATTAGAAGGGGTGTTGTCACTCATATGGAATAAAGCCCCATTGGAGCTGAATAATCTAATTTTTTGTGAAGGAGAGCCTGGTGGATTTGGGTTTTATCAGGAGCGCCCTAACAATATTTTTTCAGAAGGAGAACCTTTTTACCTGTATGCCGAACCAAAATTCTATTCCATTATGGAAATAGAAGAAAATCTTTTTGAAATTTATTTCAAGGAAGACCTTTATATTCTGGATAAGGAAAATAATATTCTCTGGGGTCAAAAGGATTTTTTAGAATCTCACATCATCTCACATACACCTAATAAAGAACTTTTCGTTTTTAATACTATTACTCAGGACGATCCTTTTCCTAAGGGAGAGTACCAATTCTTGCTGGTATTGAAAGATGTAAAAAGTCAAAAAACAGTTGAGCAAGCGATTAGTTTTGTAATTGAATGATATAAAAAGCTGTAAAAATAGTTATCTTTACGAGATTGCTAGCAGAATTAAAATATACTAGCAATCTCGTTTTTTTTATAATCTATAATAATGGAGCAGAATTATTCTTTTTTATATACTTCCTGGGCTGCCAGAATACCATGCTCTGAAACTTCAAACCCTTCTCCCTGTAATATATTCTCCAGTGCAGAAAGTAAGAGCATTACATTATCCTTAGAGCAGGAGTAGCCCATAAGTCCGATACGCCAGGCTTTTCCTTTAAACTTGCCCAGCCCTCCACCAATCTCTATACCATATTCATTCAAGAGTGCTTTTCTCACTTTAAGGTCATCTATTCCATCAGGAATGTGTACCGCATTAAGTTCAGGCAAACGGTAGGCAGGTGATGCCACCATCTTTAAACCCATTGCTTCCAGACCGGCTACCAGTGCTTTGGAATGTAGATTGTGTCTTACAAATCTCTCTTCTAATCCTTCTTCTAATACCAGACGCAGTGATTCTCTTAAGGCATAAATCATATTAATAGGTGCAGTATGATGGTAAAATCTCTCTTTACCCCAGTAACTTTGTAGCATACCTATATCCAGATACCAGCTACGGACAGGATTGGTTCTTTCTCCTATTGCCTTTAACGCATTATCACTAAATGATACCGGTGATAGTCCGGGTGGACAGCTTAAACATTTTTGTGTACCGCTATAGATGGCATCAATCTTCCACTCATCTGTTAAGACTGGGATACCGGCAAGGGAGGTTACTGCATCTACTACAAAAAGTGCTCCGGCATCATGGACCATACGGGAGATATCTTCTAGAGGTTGTCTTACCCCTGTTGATGTTTCGGCATGTACTATGGCAAGAAGCTTTACCTTTGGATTATTCTTTAGAGATTCTCTTACCTTTTCGGGTTCTATTATATCTCCCCATTCACCCTCTACTATAATGGGTTTTGCATCACATCTTTTTACGATGTCTACCATTCTTTCAGCGAAAAGACCATTGACACAGATGATCGCCTCATCTTTCGGTTCTAATAAATTGACCAGACCGGCTTCCATGCCGGCGCTGCCTGTTCCGGATAGGGCGATTGTCATCTCATTTTTAGTCTGAAATACCTCTTTCAGCATGGCTCTGGTCTCATTCATAATCTCTAAGAAATCGGGATCCA
>JAXGTM010000058.1:0-12035 GCA_040774925.1 Atribacterota bacterium
ATTACATCTTCTTTTTCTAGCTTACTATTGAGATAATCATACAATGGATAAATGTACTTATTTTCTTCATGTAATCTGGAAAGTTCTTGCTCAATCTCATCTCTTCTAATATTTATTGAATCAATTTCTTTTGAAATTGTGTTTAATATTTGTTTGGGCGTACCATCAATATAATAATTATATTTGTATATTTCAAAATTGTATTTATGTAGAACAGGTTCCAGATTTGAAAAATTATTTTTTAAAGTTATCAAAAATACATATACTCTATTTTTATCTTCTTTAATAGTGTGAAGAAAATTTGTTTTTTCTAAACGTGCCAATTCCAGTGAAAAATTATTAAACTGATTTTTTGGCACAATTCCAATTAAAAATTTTATAAAGTTATATTCTTCAATTTTCTTTAAATCTATTTCCAAGTTAATTAATGGGTGGATTTCTTGACTAATAGCAAGTAGTCTATTTTCCTCTAATTTTAAAGAATTGAGTTCATTATCTAGCTGTTTACATTGGGTATATAAATTGGTGTAATCATGCTGTTTGTGAATTTCTATAAACTTATCATAATGATAGCTTTGTTTTGAGGCGATGAACGAATTTGGGCTATTTTTTTGTATATTTCCGTACTCATTTAATAAATCAATACAATATTTCACATTGTTCAGATTTGTAGTAGAATTACTTTCAATAGTATCCTCTAAATTCTTCCAGCTATGAAATACTGCATCTTTATCACAATGAGTGATTTCAACACACCCTAATTTTTGTAATTCATTTATCAGAGGATTTTTGATTGATATATGAGCTAAAATATATAATTTACTAACCTTTGATACAGCCATATTTATTTAACTATTTGGTCTAGGACTATTTCAACAGCCTGATCAAATTTGTCCTTTAAATCTTTTTTTAAATTTGTTTTTTCCTTTTCTGAATGATCATGTATTTCCTGGGCTTTTTTATGGGCTTCATCGATTCTATTTCTTAAAATAATTTGACCTTCTTCATTATAATCAGTTATTAATTTTTCTTTAACTTCAATTAACCTTCTCTGTTCCTTTTCAATCATTTTTTTCGCTTCAATTTGTGCATCTTCAATAATTTTTTTAGCTTTATTCTCTGTATCTATAAGTTCCTTAACTATATTACTTAACATAAATCTATTCTCCAAATCTATAAAGCTGGCTAATTAAATTTATTACTATTTTTAATAACATGTGAAAAAATATACTACGTAAAGAAATTTACCATAAAAACATTTCTAAGTCAAATTATATATATATTGATAAATAATTATTTCTTGTAAAAATTATTCTAAGATTTTAACTGTTTTACAATATCTAAATACATTCTTAATCTTTTTTTAGTACCTTCAAAAATGCCGTATTTTTCTTCTTTAATAATTTGTGTTAGGTTAACTAGCTTCACCTTTACTACTCTGTAATTATGTTTTTTCACTGTCTTAGTAATGGCAATTTCTAAACCGTATTTTAGTAAATCGATATCATGAATTAGTGTAATAATCTCTCTTTTCATAGCTCTTTGTCCTGATAGATATGGCATAATAAATTGAGGAAAATCGGTTATCAATCTTCCTTTACTGAATATACCAATAGCCATATCCGCTGAATCATTTATAATTGGGTTAATTAGAGAATAGATATGTCCTGTATTTAAACCGATTAAGTCTGCATCCAAAAATAATAGAATTTCTGAATCAGTTTTTTCAAATCCTTTTTTTATCGCAGCCCCTTTACCGATATTCTTTTCCAATTCAAATACATTTACTTTGAAAGAGTTAGCTATTTCAACTGTTCTATCGGTAGATCCATCGCTAACAACTATAATAGAATTGATTTCAGGTACTTTTTTTACAATCTTTATCACATCAGCAATGGTAGATTCTTCATTATAAGCAGGGATGATAACAGAAATATTCATCAGCATTCCTCACTAGATGTGATTAAATTTTAATACTAATACTTTTTAACATAATGATATTTTAAGGACATTGTTAGATTTATTTAGATAAGGCTATTATTTCATTCCGTAAGGCATTGATTGCCTCTTCTATATTATTAAACCGACCAATATGGATACCTTTTCTAAATAACATCGCCTCTTTTTTACTAAAAGCAATTCCAGCATCAGCGTTTCTGGCTTCTCCAGGTCCATTGACAATACACCCCATAATAGCCACAGTTAAAGGTGTTTTGATGTCAGACAAATCTGATTCTACTTGTTTTGCAATTTCATAGAGGTTCACTTCGCATCTTCCACAAGTAGGACATGTTACCAGGTTAAGACCAGTCGTTTTAATACCTAGAGCTCTCAATATATCATGTCCAATGCATACTTCTTGAACAGGATCTCCAGTCAAGGATATTCTAATCGTATCTCCAATTCCATCAAATAATAATATACCAATTCCTGCTGAAGATTTAACTATGCCGAACTGCTCAAAACCAGCTTCAGTGATTCCAATATGTAATGGATAATCACATTTTTTGGCAATAATTTTATTTGCCTTTATTGTATCTATAACATTACTGGATTTTATTGAAATTACAAAATTTTGATAATTGGTTCCTTCTAAAAATTCAATTAGCTGCTCTGCTTCTTCCACTAAAGCTAAATAATTTGGTTCCTGATACTTTTCTAGAATTTTTTTATTCAAAGAACCAGCATTAATTCCAAACCTGATCATTACATCTTTTTTTTGAGCTTCTTCTATAACTTTATTGATAAGCTCTTTCTTCTTAATATTGCCGGGGTTAAGTCGGATACCATCAGCACCTTGTTTAATAGCTTCTAACGCTATCAAGTAATCAAAGTGCACATCAGCAACAATAGGCATAAGGGTACTATCTTTAATTAATGGAATATACTTACATGATTTGATATCTGGGAAGGCTATTCTAACTAAATCACATCTAGCTACTTCCAGTCTATTTATTTGTTCAATTGTTGCTTCAAGATCGTTTAAATTACAATTTGTCATTGATTGAACAGAAATTGGGTGCTCACTACCAATTTTTAAAGCACCTACTCTTGCTGTCTTAGTTTTTCTTCGTTCTATCTTAAAAAAATTATCCATTTTACTCTAGCACTCATTTAGTAAAAATTCTTAATATGTCTTGATAGGTTGCAACTACAAATATTATAACAATAAAAGTTAAGCCAATTATATATAAAATATCAATATATTTTTGTTGCAATGGCTTCCCTTTAATTTTTTCTATTAATAATAGAAGTACCTGTCCTCCGTCTAAAATAGGAATAGGAAAAAGATTAATAAAACCAAGAAAAATGTTGATAATTGAGGTAAAAAATAATAAGTTTAAAAATCCAAATTTTGCTGCCTCACCAGCCATTTGTGCTATGCCAAGCGGACCGGCTAATTCAATTGGTACCCTGCCAGTAAACATTTCCATGAATCCCTTTATAATCATCTTCAATATCTCTCCAGTTGTGCTAAAAGATTTTTTTATAGATTGTAAAATGGATAGTTTTCTGATTTCGAGTTCAAGAGTTATTCCTATTATTGCTCTATTTAATTCATCATTGTATTCTGGAGAAAGAATTACTTCAAAAAATTCTCCATTTCGGAAAATTTTTATAGGGATGCTACAATTTATACAATTATTTATTATTTTAGCAATATCTTCAGCATTCTCAATTTCTAAAGAATTGATGGCACTAATAATGTCTCCTTTTTGTAAACCAGCCAGTTCAGCAGGAGAATCAGGTGTTACGCTAGCGATATTATTAGTTAAAGAGGTGATCCCAGAGGAATAAAATACGATTGTCAATAAAAAAATTGCTAGGACCAGGTTCATAACAGGACCATTAATAATTACCGATGCCTTGATATAAAAAGGCTTTCTATCAAATCTTTGGTTTTCAGTGATAGCTTCTACCTCTAAGGTTTCAGTCTTTATTTCGTCATCATTTTCAATAGTATGAGTATTTTCACCTGCCATCTTAACATATCCACCGAAAGGGAATAAACTTACCACGTACTCTGTTCCCTTAAATGAAAATCCAATAATCCTTGGTCCAAAACCCAAAGAAAACCTAAATACTTTAATACCAGAAATTTTTGCTATGATAAAATGACCAAGTTCATGGAATAATATAGCAATTCCAAGTACAAATATGAAAGAAAAAAAAGTAATCAATTTATAAAAAGCTCCTTACAAACTTTTTCAGCTAATTTTCTTGCTTCACGATCCTGGCTAAGGATGTCTTGTAAAGTTGGGTTAGGTAAATTCTTATGCTCTCTAGTGATTAAAGAAACAACTTTAATAATATCATTAAATTTAAGTTTTTGGTTTAAAAAAGAACTTACTGCTATTTCATTGGCAGCATTTAAAACAGCCGGAAGTGTGCCACCCTGTTTAATTGCTTCATAACACAAATCGACACTGGGAAATTTTTTCGAATCCAGCTTCTTAAAGGTTAATTGACCAATTTTTGCCATGCTAATCCTTGGAAAAGAGTTCTTAACTCTTTTTGGGTAATTTAAAGCAAAGTGTATTGGAATTCTCATATCATGATTACTCAATTGAGCCAGCATACTGCCATCATCAAACTGGACCATTGCATGTATGTAGCTTTGAGGGTGTATTAATATTTCTATTTTATCTATTGGTACTCCAAATAACCAAAATGCTTCAATTATTTCTAATCCTTTATTCATTAATGTTGCAGAATCGATAGAAATTTTTTTACCCATTTTCCAATTAGGATGATTTAAAGCTTCCTCAACAGTAACATTTTCAAATGCGCTTTCTTTCAAATGGTAAAATGGCCCTCCAGAGCCAGTGATGATTAACCTCTCGATATTCTCTTGATGTTCATGTGCTAGACATTGAAAAAGTCCGTTATGTTCACTATCGATGGGGATAATACTAACATTATTAGCCTTAGCTTTTTTCATTATCAATTCACCAGCTGAAACAAGTATTTCTTTGTTAGCTAAACAAATTTGTTTTTTAGCATTAATAGATTCAATCGTTGGTTTTAATGCTGACATTCCTGTAATAGCAATAACAATTAAATCTATTTCCTGCAATGTCGATATTTTAGTTAAGCCATATTCACCATATAATATATGACAACTTACTTTGTTATTTAATTTTTTTATTAATTCTTTTGCTGATTTCTCATCTTTCACAACAGCATATTTTGGTCTAAATTTTAATATTTGTTCCATTAATAGTTCTAAATTGTTCCAGGCAGATAAGGCTAAAATATTAAAATTGTCAGGATCGTTTTCAATGACATTTAAAGATTGTGTTCCGATAGAACCGGTAGATCCTAAAATAGTTATACGTCTTCTCATAATACTAATTATCTCCGATTTCTATAAAATTGTTTTAAAAATATAATAAAGAATTGGAGTAGAAAATAAAATACTATCTATACAGTCTAAGATTCCACCATGCCCGGGTATTATCTTTCCAGAATCCTTAACCATGAAATTTCTTTTAAGTAATGATTCAAATAAATCGCCAATTTGACCTGATACAGATGTTATTATTCCTAAAAATATTAGCAGTGGTATTTTGAATGGAAGAAAAGGTGAAAATAATAAAGCAAATACTGCCCCGCCAAATACTCCAGCAACACTGCCTTCAATGGTTTTGTTGGGACTAATATAAGGGAAAGGATGATGTTTTCCAAATTTTATTCCAAAAAGATATGCAACCATATCATTTACCCAGGTAATAAGTAGAACAAAAATGAGCAGTAGTTTTCCATTACCTAAATCAATAATACTTAAAAAAAAGGACATTAAATGTCCAATATATATAGATGTAAATATAGTTAAGCAGATATTCATAATGCTATTGCTTTTGTTTTTAAGAAAGAATTGTTCGAAAATGATAGAGAATAATAATAAAGTAAATACTTTTTTAACAAGATTATATGAGAATAAGATAGATAAATTCTGCGTGTACAAAAATAATAATGTTAAGACAATACCTAAAAGCAAAGAGGTTTGATATCCTTTATGTTTTGCTATACATCTTAACTCCCAAAAAGATAATATCGCCAGAAAAGCAACAGCAGCATAATACAATATCCCACCAAAATGAATAATTAATAAAATAATTGGAAGCAATATAATAATGAAAATTGTTCGAGTAGTTATTTTCTCAAACTTTTCCCCCAAATTTTCTCACCCTTTTTTCATAGTCGTTTAATGCTTTCCAAAGTTGTTTTCTTGAAAAAGCTGGCCAGAAAGTCTTTGTAAACCACAGTTCAGTATAGGCAATTTGCCATAAAAGAAAATTGCTGACTCTCAGCTCCCCTCCTGTTCTGATTAACAAATCTGGATCTGGTAAACCAGATGTGTATAGATATTCAGAAATTAAATTTTGTGTTATGTCAGAAGGACTAATCTTACCAATCAAAATATCTTCAGAAATTAATTTGAGAGATTGACATAATTCAGCTCTCCCACCATAGTTTAAAGCAATATTAAGTGATAACACATTATTTTTGCTGGTCTCTTCTTCAATGTTATCCATAGCTAATTGCAAGGGAACTGGTAAATTACTTCTTTGTCCTAAAAATTTTACTTTAATTTTATTATCCAATAAATCTTTCTTTTCTTTCTCAATTATTTCAAGGAAAAGGTCCATAAGTGTAGATATTTCTTGTTTAGATCTTTTCCAGTTTTCAGTCGAAAATGCAAACAATGTAAGAAATTTAATTTCAGCTTTAATGGACTCGATGATAATCATCTTAACAGTATTAATCCCGGCTTTGTGACCAGCAGAACGAGGTAAATTTCTATTTTCTGCCCACCTACCATTACCATCCATTATTATTGCTAGATGAGTCGGAATAATTTTTTGTTTTTTGTCATTGTAAGAAACATTATTATTATTATTATTATTATTATTATTATTTAGCATAGCATTTATTATTAAAAAATTAAAATTATTAATTTAAAGTAGTCTAAATAAAATGATTTTATAAAAAAACCCCCGACATTGGCGAATACAGAATGATTTAATTCGGGGGCAATTCTATCGATATTGAAAACCATTTCTAAGCTATT
This sequence comes from Atribacterota bacterium, assembly GCA_040774925.1. Taxonomy (GTDB): domain Bacteria; phylum Atribacterota; class Phoenicimicrobiia; order Phoenicimicrobiales; family Stramentimicrobiaceae; genus Stramentimicrobium. Next base: position 7,076 of record JAXGTM010000058.1, read on the forward strand.
TATTAGCAAGTAAATCTATATATATTCTGGATATTTTGTTAAACTTTCATTATTTCAATCTCTTTAACTCTGCAAATATCATCGAGATCTTTTATAAATAAATCTGTTAAGTCTTGTACTTTTTTTAAAATATCTTTGCTGATGTCTTCGGAAACATCACCATTTTTTTCTAATTTTTTAACTTGATCATTGATTTCTCTTCTAATATTTCTAATGGCAATTTTTCCTGATTCGATCTCTTTCTTAGCAACTTTTACCAATTCTTTCCTGCGTTCCTCAGAAAGAGGGGGAATTGATAAACGGATATGTGTTCCATCATTGTTAGGTGTCAATCCTATATCAGATTTCCAGATAGCTTTTTCTATTTCATTAATCAAACCCTTATCCCATGGTTGAATAACTATTAAATCAGATTCAGGGATTGAAATATTTGCTATTTCTTTAAGTGGAGTGGAAACTCCATAGTAATCAATCTTAATTTTATCAACCAATGAGGTGGAAGCTCTTCCTGTTCTAATTTGTGATAATTCTTGTTGTGTAGAGTCGATAGCTTTTTTCATTTTGTTTTCGGCATCTTTAATTATAGCTGTAAGCATATTTAATCCTCCTTAACTATGGTCCCTATAGGTTCACCTAATATAACCTTTTTTATATTCCCAGGTAAATTTAAATTAAATACAATTACAGGAACTTTATTTTCCATACACAAAGATATAGATGTTGCATCCATTACTTTTAAATTCTTATTTAGAAATTCAAGAAAATTAATTTTTTTGAATTTGAGAGCTTTAGAATTTAAAAAGGGGTCTGATTCGTATATTCCATCAACTTTAGTAGCTTTTAGCATAGCTTCAGCATCTAATTCGACAGCTCTTAAGGCTGCAGCAGTGTCTGTAGTAAAAAATGGATGGCCTGTTCCCGCAGCAAGAATAATTATTCTTCCTTTTTCTAAATGTCTTATCGCTCTTCTACGAATATATGGTTCGGCAATAGCTCTCATTTCAATAGCTGTCTGAACCCTTGTTTCAATATTATGTTTTTCTAAAGAATCTTGCAAAGCTAGGGCGTTAATAACAGTTCCTAGCATTCCCATATAATCTGCTGACACTTGGTTTATTCCTTGAGCACTTGCTTCTTTACCTCTAAAAATATTTCCTCCACCAATAACAACAGCAATCTGAACACCCATTTGCTTGATTTCGGCTAGTTCAGTAGAAATAAAATTGACTTTATCAATATCAATTCCAAACTTTTTTCTACCAGAGAAAGATTCGCCACCCAATTTTAGCATTATTCTTTTATAAATAGGCTGTTTATTTTCCATTTTACCTCAACTCAATAAATAATCTTTTTAAACAAAATTATTAAATTAGTTTCTGGTGTGTAATTCTATTCTCCCAACTGATACCTTACAAATCTTCTTATTTGTATATTTTCTTTTAATATAGATATGGTTTCCAGAATTAACTGATTAATAGTTATTTCGGGATCACGAATATAGTCTTGCTCCATCAGGCAAATTTCTTTATAAAACTTATTAAGCTTTCCTTCAACTATGTTGTCAATAATATTCTTTGGCTTATTGGTATCAGCTAATTGACCTAAATAAATTTCTTTTTCTTTAAAAATAACCTCATCTGGGATATCTTCTCTTTTTACATATTTAGGGTTTGCAGAAGCAATTTGTAAAGTAATATTTTTTGCAAGTTCTTTAAATTCCTGAGTTTTTGCAACAAAATCTGTTTCACAATTTATTTCTAAAAGTACACCTATTCTGCCATTTAAATGAATGTATGATGCTATAGTGCCGTTCGAAGCTTTTCTGTCTAATTTTGAACTTGCTGCTTGAATCCCTTTTTTACGCAAATAATCTGCGGCTTTTTCTAAATCACCTTCTGTATGAAGTAATGCTTTTTTACAATCCATCATACCAGCACCAGTTTTTTCTCTTAAACATTTAACCATTTCTGCATTTATAGTCATTTTGCTAGCTCTCCTTATTGATAAACTAAGTATCAATTTACATTTTATATATATTGATACCTTATTATTATTTCGTTATATAAACAATGATGAATTTAAACTTACACTGCAATTTTAATTTCACTTTCTTGCAACATTTTTTTGCCTTCGATTACAGCATCAGAAATAACAGAGGTTAGTAGCTTAATTGCTCTTATAGCATCATCGTTACCAGGAATAATATAATCAATCTCCTCGGGGTTGCAGTTTGTATCAACAACAGCAACAATTGGTATAGAAAGCTTTTTTGCCTCTGCTACGGCATTTCTTTCCCTTTTAGGGTCAATAATAAATAAAGCATCTGGAAGTGTATCCATGTTCTTTATTCCAGTTAACAGTCTTACTAATTTTTCCTGTTCTCTTTTTAATATAATTACTTCTTTTTTTGGCAATAATGAAAATTGTCCACTTTTCTCCATTTCTTCAAATTGGAATAAACGCTTTACTCTTTGATTAATTGTATTAAAATTGGTTAAAGTACCTCCAAGCCACCTGAAATTAACATATGGCATACCACATTTTTCAGCTTCAGAGTTAATAGATTCCTGTGCTTGTTTTTTTGTTCCTACAAATAAAATGGTACCATTTTTACTAACAATATCACGAACAAAATTGTATGCATCATCAATTAGTTTAATTGTTTGTTGTAAATCAATGATGTAAATATTATTTCTTTCAGTAAAAATATAGGGTTTCATTCTGGGATCCCAGCGTCTTTTCTGGTGTCCAAAATGAACTCCAGATTCTAATAATTGTTTCATAGATATAACACTCAAATGGCCACTCTCCTTTTAAATATTAAAAAATGATTATATATATTTAATCAACTATGCTGACTGCTAAGCATACTCTTACATAAAATAAATCAACATAGTTAAAATATACCATATAACAAAACCTAATTAGTATAACATAGTTGTATATGTTATTCAAGATTGATGCATTTATTTTTACAAAAAAATAAGTGCATCAAAATGTGCTTTAATTTTGTTTTTTGTATCGTAAATTACAGTTGCTTAATAGTTAAATAATCAAAAAGTAATTTATAACGCCAATTCCTTAACTTTGTAATAAAGCATTATACTTAAAAAGTATTTTATAAACAATATAGCACATAGATTAAATTATGTTCAAATTATTATTTCATGATAAATTTCCATATTTTTATAAAATATATTTACTTAAATCTTCTTTTTGTACAATATTTTCCAATCGTGTAATAACATAATTTCTAGTTATTATTACTTTTTTGCCAGTTAATTTGGGAGCATTAAAAGAAATTCTGTCTAATAGTTTTTCCATTACTGTATAAAGACGTCTGGCCCCAATGTTTTCATTTTGTTCATTTAATAATGCAGCTATCTTTGCAATCTCTTTAATAGCTTCAACATCAAATTCAAGATCTATATTCTCGGTCATCATAAGTGCTTTATATTGTTTAATAAGAGAGTTATCAGGCTCAACAAGAATTTTTTCCAGGTCATTTTGACTAAGATTGCCCAATTCAACTCTAAGCGGGAAACGACCCTGTAATTCAGGAATTAGATCTGAAGGCTTTGAAATGTTAAAAGCACCAGCGGCGATAAAAAGAATATAATCTGTTTTTACCGCACCATATTTGGTCATTACTGTTGATCCTTCAATTATTGGCAGGATATCTCTCTGCACTCCACTTCTGGAGACATCTGGACCATACGTTTTTTCTTTCATTGCAATTTTGTCAATCTCATCAATAAAGACAATTCCCAACTCCTCAGCTCTAACTATGGCTTCTTTAATAATTTTATTCATATCGAGTAATTTTTCTAATTCATCGTCCATAAGAATTGTTCTTGCTTCAGATATTTTTACAATTTTTCTTTTTTTCCGACCAGGAACTAATTTGTCAAAAAATTCTTTGAAATCAAGACCAATACCTTCCATTCCGAGATTAGAAAATATTTCTATAGAAGAATGACTCTGTTCATCAAATTCTATGCTAATCTCTCTTTCTTCTAATTCACCATTAATAAGTTTAGACCTCAATCTTTCTCTGGTTTTAGTATATCTATCTCTTTGTGAGGCTTCATTCAGTTGTATACTATCCTCTTCAAATAATGGTCCTTTTTTATCAATCAAATCGATTGATTCGGAAGAGATTGTTTCAATAATATTTTGAGTGTTCTCTTTTAATTTTCTTGAATTTGACTGATTTATGGGTAACAATGTCTGTAAAATCCTTTTTTCAACTCTTTCCTTTGCTATTTCTTTAACTTCATTTATTGTTTCATTGCGAACTAACTGTATAGAAGCTTGCACTAAATCCCTTATCATAGAGTCAACATCTTTTCCCACATAGCCGACTTCGGTAAATTTAGTTGCTTCAACTTTAATAAAAGGAGCTTGTACTAATTTTGCAAGTCTACGGGCAATTTCCGTTTTCCCAACTCCAGTTGGGCCAATCATTATAATATTTTTTGGAGTTATTTCTTCCATCATTGATTTGGACAATTTTTTTCTTCTGATTCTGTTTCTAAGTGCAATTGCAACAGCTTCTTTTGCTTGTCTTTGGCCAACAATGTATTTATCTAATTCAGCGACTATTTCTGATGGTATAAGTTCTTCCAAGCCTAACCTCCTTATTAACCCTTTAGAGTCTCATAAATAATATGATTATTCGTATAAATGCAAATCGATGAAGTAATCTCTAATGATTTGAGAGCAATTTCTTTGGCAGACAGTTCGGTATATAGTAATAAGGCTTGAGCTGATGCAGTTGCATATGGGGCACCTGAGCCAATGGCTGCAATTGGTCTATCTGGCTCTAAAATATCACCATTTCCTGAAATAGTAAACATGTTCTCTTGGTCGGCAACAATGAGTAAAGCTTCTAATCGCCTTAATGCCTTATCAGTTCTCCATTCTTTTGCTAGTTCAATAGATGCCTTTTTAAGGTTTC
>JAXGTM010000059.1:0-11975 GCA_040774925.1 Atribacterota bacterium
GGGTTGTCTTACCCCTGTTGATGTTTCGGCATGTACTATGGCAACGAGTTTTACATTGGGATTATTCTGTAAAGATTCTCTTACCTTTTCCGGCTCAATTATATCCCCCCATTCACCCTCTACAATAATGGGTTCTGCATCACATCTTTTCACAATATCAACCATTCTCTCAGCAAAGAGACCATTGACACAGACAATAGCCTTATCTTTCGGTTCTAATAAATTGACCAGACAGGCTTCCATGCCGGCGCTGCCTGTTCCGGATAGGGCGATTGTCATCTCATTTTTAGTCTGAAATACCTCTTTCAGCATGGCTCTGGTCTCATTCATAATCTCTAAGAAATCGGGATCCAGATGTCCTACTAAAGGTGTAGACATCGCCTTTAATACTCTGGGGTGTACATCACTGGGACCGGGTCCCATCAGTATTCTTTTACCGGGGTTTAGATCTGTATAATTTTTCATTCAAATACCTCCTAAATCTATTTAATTTTTGATTAGAAATATTGCTTCATAGTAGGATAGAAATCCTCTTCACATTCAACAACAGTTATGCCTTTGCTACGGGCAATATTCTTCTGTTCATCGGTACAATACCCCCAGCCAGCCAGGAAAACATTTACACCTAAAATCTGAGTTTCCTCTAAATAGCTCAATTGATCATCTATAAAATAGATATCTTCAAATTTTACTTTATATTGTTCACTTATTGCTCTCATGTGGTCAGATTTATTTATACCATAATTCTTATCAAATATATCTTTTGGGTTCATATGAAATCCTAAAAAATCTTCATGAAAAGCAGGATGTATCGCCTTACCTAAATTAGATGTGGCAATAACTATATTAACTTTTTCCTTTAATAGTTGCTTAATTCCAGAAACTGCCTTTTCATAAAAAGGTGCCAGAGAAAACCATCTTGCAAAATCCTTATTTTGCCATATTTCTTTTTCCTGAAAAAACAATTTATGGAAGAATTGATAATCCAAATCCATTTTTTCACGAATTTTAATAAATTCCTGTTGATTATTAACTTCTATCTCTTCTTCAATAATCTTTATCATTACTAAAAAATCTCTAGACTCCTCAACATAGGCACGCAGTTCTTTATATTTTTCCATTTCCCGATGATACTCTTTTTTCATACTTTCCCAATTATCAAAAGTAAAGCATTTTCCACCGAAATTCAATTTTTTATTTGAACCAAAATGCTTACAATATGCATTGTGGCTGACAAATAATGATTTAAGAGCACTATCGCTGATTACTCCATCAAAATCAATGGCTAATATCTTCTTCATAGAATCCTCAAAAAATAAATATGATATTATCTAATAATCTCATCAAAAATTATTTGTAAGGAATCAGACAGATTATCTTTAACACCTGCTCACTCGTATTAAAAAATCCATGTATGAGGCCGGGGTTAACAAATACAACACTGTCTTTTTTAATAGGATAAGATTTTTCCTCTATTTTAACCTCTCCTGATCCTTCCAGAACAAACACCTCATGTTCCCAATCATGTGTATGATATGATGTATATCCACCAGGCTTTATCTCAAATATTCTCATCGCAAAATTTTTCGCACCATCTTTATCGCTAATCAGCCATCTCACCTTAACATCTTTTGCATCATCCATTGCTACCTCTTCTAAAGGTACATCGTGGTAATCTACTACTTTCATTTATTTTTTCCTCCTCTTAATTTTCATTATTTATATTAATTATACAATACATTATAAATTCATATACTTTCTTATAATGGTATAAAAATTGACAGCCTCTTCTATGATAGGGATCCCCTCAAATTTAGCCTCCTCTTTTTGTTCTTCTGTTGCATAGCTCCAACCGGCTAAATATACTGATATCCCCAGACTGCGTGTTTGTATTAAATGTGAAAGCTGATCATCGATGAAGGAGATATTTTCATATTCTACTTTATAAGTTCTGGCGATATACTCAATCTGCCTCGATTTATCCTCACCCATAGTTACATCTAAAATATCTTCTTCTTTAACGGCTATATTGTAGTAGTTGGGGTGAAAGACTCTGGTAATAAATTCTTTACGATTGGATGTAGCAACAACTACTTTGACTTTATCTTGAACAAGTTGGTTAATTCCTGCTACTATTTCCAGATAAGAAGGTATTAGTTTGAGCCAGTCATCGAAGCTTATTTCTTGTAACCGTTTTCTCTCCTCATAAAAGAGTTTATAAAACTTCTTAAAATCAAATTTCACTGTATCACGGAATTCATCAAACTCTTGCTGATTTTTTATGCATCTTTTTTCTTCCAACAGTTTCTGAATCAGACCATAATCTGTTGCTACTCTGATATATGGCCTTAGAGAACGGTAATAATCAATCTCATAAACATATTTTTCCTGAATTTCCTGCCAGTTGTGAAAAGTAAATTTTTCACCACCAAAAATGCTTTTAGAAGTTTGCCCCATCAACTCCAGGTATGCATTATGACTGACAAAAAGAGAGTCCAACACACTATCAACTATAACACCATCATAATCGATTGCCAAAACTTTCATCTTAAGTTCACTCTCTTCTTGTTTGTATCTTTCTTTATAATTCTTTAACAATACAAATTAATATTAAAATATTCATAGTTCAATTTTCTGAAGTCTTAGATAAAGAACAGCCAAAAACCTGTTCAACCGCCTCTGTCTGAAAAGAAAAAGCCAGCGGTGGAAGCTCTTCAAGGTCAAAGAAGTTAACTGATTCAGTATTCTCTCCTGCTTTCAATTGCCCTCCGGTTATACCTACTTCATAAGTAATAACTTTGACCTCGCCATATGCTTCACTTTCATGATTAAATATCTTAACAAATCTTTTTACTATACCTTTTAAACCAGTATCTTCAAACAATTTTCTCAAAGCGGCTTGAATAGCAGACTCTCCATCATCCAACAGACCCCCAGGTAAAGTCCAACAACCTCTTTTCGCTTCCCTTCTCTTTTTTATCAGGAGTAGCTGACCTTTTTCATTCCTGGTTACTACAGCTACACCAGGAATGGGATTATCATAATAAACGGTATCACAATTGTGACAACAAATACGCTTTTTCCCATTTTCTATCTTACTTTCCAACTGACTACCACATTTAGTACAGTGTCTTGGTAAATTTTGTTTCATCACACTCTCCTTAGGTTACTTATTTTCCATATGCGGTAATAGGTTTTTTAAATATCTCCCATCTGAGCAAAACTATAAAAACATCTCTCCCCTATAATTATATGGTCTAAGACTTTCACTCCCAGTACTTTACACGTTTCGCATAACCTCTTCGTTAATTCGATATCCTGCCGGCTGGGATGAGGGTCTCCACTGGGATGATTGTGTAAAAAGATAACTGCAGCAGCTGATTCTTTAATTACTTCTTTCATCACTTCACGGGGGTGAACTGTTGTTTCGCTTAAACTACCCATTGAAATAAGGGCATCGCGGATAATCTGATGACGAATATCAAGCAATATAATATGGAATAATTCTTTTTTCTTATCTTTCATTTCTGCATAATAATAATCTACTACATCTTTAGCGTTCTGTATCTTTTTCCCTGGCATTATCTTTTCTTGCGACAGCCTTACTCCCATTTCCAGAGCTGCTTTTATTTGAGTAAATTTTGCTTTGCCAATGCCTTTTACTCTTTTCATTTCATTGTAAGATGTACTCATAAGATTTCTCAATGAGCCAAACTCAGTTAGCAAGCTTCTGCCTATTTCCACTGATGTTTTCCCTGCATAACCTTTGTTTATCAGTATTGCTAAAAGTTCTGCATCACTAAGATATTCAGGACCGTGTTGCAGCAATCTCTCTCTGGGTCTCTCATATTCAGGCCAATCTTTTATAGTATAACTTTTATTGTCCTTAGTCATGTATTATGAACCTTTTTGTATAATTTCTACTTACCTAAAGCTTTTGCCTATTTATCCTGCTTCTGCTTTATCCTTTCCAACCTCCTGGAAAGGCTATTTTGACACTTTATTTTAACACTATAAGAAATCCTATTCTCCCTTTTCAGTTTTGATAAAGCCTCTTCAACTATATCACCTGCTCTGTTATAATCTTTCAGTTTATGTTCATAATATTTAGCCAGTTCTTCATAAGGGTAAAGGTCAAATTGTCTGCTTAATGAAATAATTTCCTGCCATGAAGCTTCAGCTTTCTCCCATTCCTTTTGTTTTTTGTAGGCAAAAGAACACAATTTTAAGGTTTCTAAAGCTTCTTCATCTGACAAATCTCTTTTCAAAGCCTCTTCGTAGCATCTGCTGCTATATTGAAAATCCTTGTTGAACCCTTCGTATATCTTGCCAATGCTGCATAAATCAACTGCAAATCTTCCTGCAGACAGAGGATCATCCAATGCTTTGCTAATCTTAGTGGTAAGCAGAACCAGAGAAACGATATCCTGCAGATTGTGTGCAAAAATGGGTTTGAGAGAATGAGCATTTTTATTACGTAAATAGCGGAAATAAATATCAGGAATAAGAAATCCAGGTATATCGTCTTTTCTGTAAATTTTTAGAATATTCCTTTCTACATTAGATAAGGAACAATCCAGCAATCTCTTCTTCCATAGTCTTCTCGTAGGAAATAGCAAATCAAGGTGATGTGATGTATTTAATTGCATTGGCTGACGCATCATAATATATCGGGTCTGAAGTAACGGGTAATCATAGCTTTTTCCATTATAAGAAACGAGAAGTTTAAAATTTTGAGCAAAAAGCTGATTAACAGCCCATAACAGGGCTTCTTCTTCATGATAGTCTGACATAAAATACTGTCTGACTACAAAATGTTCTCCTTTAAAATAACCCAGACCCAGTAAAAAAATATATGTTCCAGAACCTCCTGCCAGACCTGTTGTCTCAGTATCAAAAAAAATAATCTCTTCCAGTTGTATATCATCATCTTTCTTTTTCAGCTGTGGAACCCAAAAATGTAAGCCTTTTGGGAAATATTTTTGTATATCGAGTAATGTATGGTCACCATAGGGAGTATCCAGTAAAATATTGTTTTCAGTAAAAAAACAGGGACCATATGGTGTATCAATTACATTTCCAGGGATAGTCTCTGAAATAGTTTGGTTTTCATTAATTTTTGAAAAATAAGTACTTTTTTCTTTATGAGTATTATCTATCTGCTGAACTTTTCTCTTCAGGCTCTCAATCTTCTCTAAACGTTCTCTGAAATCCATAATCAGCGGATTGCCTCCTTTAGTATTAAAAGAGCACTCTGTTTTCCTTGACTGCCCACCTGATTAATTGGGCCAACGCAGGAGGGACATCCCTCGTCGCATCCACAATTCTCTATCAATTCCCGTGCAGCTATCAATATTTTTTCCCGCAATTCAAATATTTTCTCACTAAAACCCACTCCTCCAGGGTAATTATCGTAGATGTATAGTGTTGGTAAATCAGTAAAAGGAGAGCGTATCTGCACAATAGATCTTATATCTTTTGGATCACACATGACAAATAATGGAGTAACATTAACCATAACATTTGCCAGGGCCAACAACCCACCCGCTAAATCGAAGGTAAATCCTGTTCCAATTTTTCTTCCCGCTAAATCGGTAAAAGATTCAGACAGAATTAGACAATAAGCAGTAGTATGCATATCTTCAGCAGGCAGATTAATCTTCCCATAACCTAAATTCTCATGTGTATAAAATTTAACTTTTTTATACATTGTTGAAATAGTTGTTATTGCTATCTCTCCATGCTGGTGACTGACATTCTCCTGCTCATTTATATCAAATACATCCAGAACCTTGATATGACTTTCTACCTGTGCATCGGTATAATAATTAACTGCTACTTTTTTAGCATAAGCCTTATAATCATCATAGTCCAGTTTGGTAATGGTATATTGTTCTCCTTCATGAATATAAATAGCGCCTTCAAAGATAGTTGTTGTGGCACTCTCACGGTCTACTTCTCCTATAACCTTATTATCGCCTTCTTCTGTATCTATAATTGTGAAGTTTTCAGTAGAGGCACTTCGTAGACTGACCTCGTCAGCAGGATAGGCTTCGCTCATCCAGTGCCATTTATTGTGAGTAAAATAAATAATCCCGTTATCCTCTAAAAATTGCAGTATGTCTTCCAATTCATCCATTCCAAATTTCTCTTCCGGAACAAAGGGGAGTTCAAAAGCAGCACACTTTATATGGTTAATAAGTATACTTAAATTATTTGGATCAATTACAGCATTTTCTGGTATCTCTTTAAAGAAATAATCAGAGGAATTTATAATATACTGGTCCAGTGGTACACTTGAGGCGACCAGGATAGCTACAGATGTATGATTACGCCTGCCAGCCCGTCCGGCTTGTTGCCAGGTGCTGGCAATCGTACCCGGGTAACCGGCGATAAAACAGGCATCCAGTTGACCGATATCCACTCCCAGCTCTAGTGCATTTGTACTAACTACACCCTTAATAATACCATCCTTAAGCCCCTTTTCTATTTCTCTTCTCAGGTTAGGTAAATATCCCCCACGGTAGCCCCTCACCAGATCCCTGTCCTGCCCGGTTTTATCTAAATAATCTTTGAGATAACTTGTTAACAATTCTGTAGTAAGACGGCTACGGGCAAATACTATTGATTGTATGTCATGGTTTAAAAACTTGCTTACCAGCCGTGCAGTCTCTTTAATCAGGCTTTTTCTGATACCGAGCTGTCTGTTTACCACAGGAGGATTATAAAATAAGAAATATTTTTCTCCACTGGGTGCCCCATTATTATTGATAAGAGTGAATCTTTTTTCAGTTAGCTTCTCTGCCAGTTCCAGAGGATTAGCAATCGTTGCAGAGCAGCAGATGAACTGGGGATTTGAACCATAAAACTGACAAATCCTCATTAATCTCCTTATAACATTTGCCATATGACTGCCAAATACCCCACGGTAAATATGTATTTCATCCATCACTATATACTTTAGATTCTGGAACAATCTATGCCACTTTGTATGGTGTGGTAATATACCGGTATGGAGCATATCAGGATTGGTAACTATAATGTTGCCTTTATTTCGAATTGAAGAACGCGCCGACGCGGGCGTATCTCCATCATAGGTAAAAGTGTTTATAGGTTTATCAAGTGCCTCAACCAGACGGTAAAGTTCTCCAAGCTGATCCTGAGAAAGAGCTTTGGTTGGAAAAAGATAGATCGCTCTGCCTTCAGGCTCTTTAATAATACTATTCAGAACCGGCAAGTTATAACATAATGTTTTGCCTGAAGCAGTCGGTGTCACCACTACAACACTATCCCCTTCATTAACGGCATGGAGTGCGCTCGCTTGATGTGAATAAAGGCTGTTTATTCCATCTTGCTTCAATTGATCAACCAGACTCTTATGCAGCCAATCAGGAAATTCAGCAAATCGCGCATCCTGTGCGGGTATATGTTCAAGAGCAGTTAAATAAGGTCGAATAGTATAATCATTTTCTAATTCCTGGATTATTGTTTTAACATCATGACTCATCAAATTTCTTCCTTATTTTTACAAAATAAAAATCTTTTACTAATTCAATTTTATAGTATATCTTATTTGTTTAAAAAGAACAATTAAGAGGAGCCCCATAACTCAGTTTTTTAATCTTGCCCGGTAAATTTTCTTTGTTATAATAGTAAATATTCTTATAAACCTATTATTTTACAGGAGAAGAGATATGAAAATACCACAGGATATTCAAAATATTATTAATAATGATAGATACTTATCTTTTGGGACAGCCAGTAAAGAAGGTATTCCTAATATTAATATAATTGCATTAAAAAAAATAGCTGATGATGAGACAATTCTACTAGCTGATAATTATTTTTATAAAACACTCCAGAATTTGATAGAAAATAATAGCGCAACCATTATTACAAAGAGAGAAGAGGACAGAAAATGGTATCAGCTAAAAGGTACCTGCCATTATGTTAATGAAGGTTATAATTATAAAGAATTTAGAAAATGGGTAAAATCAATAAAAGAAACTTTTCCGGCAAAGGGAATGGTTGTCTTTAAAGTTGAAGAGATATTCAATGTAACATCTGGACCGGATGCCGGAAAGCCCATCTCTTAATTACTTTAATAATACCTATAAACTTATAATTACTAAAAAAATTATTTTGTATTTTTCTTAATTTTACCAGCTACGAATAGGTCAATTTTAATTTTTTTAATATCTCAACAAAAGGTATCGGTGTCAGAGAGATAGCGATAAGCACGAGCCACTGGGATAAAGAGAGTGTTGTTATCTGGAAAATAGATTGTAAAAAAGGTACAGTCATTACTACGAGCTGTAATGCACCCGAGGCAAGGATAGCCCTAATCAGATAATGGTTGCTGAAAACCCCTAACTTGAATATAGAAAACTTATTTGACCTTGAATTAAGTGAATGCCATAATTGGCTGATGCTCAAAGTGCCGAAAGCCATTGTTTCTCCCACCTCCAGAGAATACTGACTATAACCATAATAGAAGGCGATGAGAGTTATAGTTCCAATAAAAAACCCCTGTGTGAAGATATTAAACCCCATCCTACCGGAAAAAATACCTTCTTTTGGGTTCCTGGGACCCCTTCTCATAATATCTTTCTCTGCAGGATCTAATCCTAAAGCTAAAGCTGGCAAACCATCAGTGACAAGATTAACCCAGAGTATCTGTATAGGAAGTAGTGGACGGGGAAAACCTATCAGGAGGGCTACAAAAATGGTAAATATTTCCCCTAAATTACATGATAGCAAATAGCGAATAAACTTCTGGATATTCTGGTATATTTTTCTTCCTTCCCTTACTGCCGAAACTATGGTAGAAAAATTATCATCCGTTAAAACCATGTCTGCAGCTTCTTTGGATACATCTGTTCCGGTAATCCCCATAGCTATTCCAATATCCGATTCTTTAATAGCCGGGGCATCATTAACACCATCACCTGTCATAGCAACTACCTGCCCATTTTTCTGCAGAGCCTGTACTATTCTCATCTTATGTCGAGGCGAAACTCTGGCAAATATAGTAGTCTTCATTACTACCTTCTCAAGTTCTTCCTGTGTCATGTTTTCTAATTCTGACCCAATAATTATTTTATCTTCAGAACGATAGATATCCATCTGCTCCGCAATAGCCCGGGCAGTCAGAGGGTAATCTCCTGTTATCATGACAGGACGGATTCCAGCCTGACGACAAATATGTACTGCCTCTATGGCCTCTTCTCTCGGCGGATCTATCATGGCTATTAATCCCAAAAAGACCAGTTTATCCTCTAGTTTATCTATATCCGGTTTTCTATCCTCTGTTAGATATTCACTGCTTTCATGTGAGTCGATTTGCCTGTAGGCTACTGCAAGTACCCGCAATGCATCTGAGGCAAGTTGTTTGTTCTTTAAAAGAATATTTTCTCTCACAGTATGGGATAATGGCAATTCTTTTCCATTATCATTGTAAATGTGGCAGCGTTCAACTATCTGTTCAGGAGCCCCCTTAACAACCAATAGTTCATTTCCTTCTGTCATCTTATGAATAGTTGACATTCTTTTTCTTTCTGAATCAAATAATAACTCTCTAATACGTGGGTATTCAGCTTCTATCTCTTCCTTATAAAATCCTGCTTTAGCAGCAGCTACTACTAATGCTCCCTCTGTCGGATCACCAACAATCTCCCATTGCTGATTACTTTCGTTCTGCTTTAAATAGGAGTTATTGTTGAGCACTATAGCTTTAAGTAACAGAGAAACAGCCCTATCTTCATTAGGATTTATTACCTGATTATTGAGATAAAAGCAGCCAGTTGGCTGGTAACCAACACCATCAATACCAATCTCTCTGTTAAGAAAAACTAACTTTTGAACGGTCATTTCATTTTGTGTGAGGGTACCGGTCTTATCTGAACAGATAACTGTGGTAGCACCCAATGTCTCTACAGCTGGAAGCCTTCTAATTATAGCGTTCTTCTTTATCATCTGCTGCACACCAAGAGCAAGAACAATAGTCACTACTGCCGGTAAGCCTTCTGGTACTGCTGCAACGGCTAGGGATATACCGGTTAAAAACATATCAAAAAATGGTATTCCCCTAAAATATCCCAGCACTACAACAATTGCCACCACAAACAAGATGATTACTCCAAGATTTTTACCAACTTCATTCAATTTTCTTTCTAATGGAGTTGTCTCTTTTTTTTGCTCTTGTAACATTTCAGCAATATGCCCTATTTCAGTATTCATACCGGTGGCAACCACTATGCCCTTGCCACGTCCAGCAATTATTGTAGTTCCGGTATATGCCATATTCTTACGGTCACCTAAAGATACGTCTGCCTCTTTTGCAATTTGCTGGTTGTTTTTTTCTACAGGTTCAGACTCTCCAGTTAAAATAGCTTCCTGTATACTCATGTCCGTTACTTCAATTAAACGTAAATCAGCCGGGATTTTATCACCCGATTCTAAAACAACCAGGTCACCGGGAACGAGTTGTGTAGATTTTATCTTCTCTCTTTTACCATCTCTGATTACCAGCGTTTCCGGTACAGTCATCTTTTTTAGGGCATCCAGGGATTTCTCAGCTTTCTGTTCCTGCAATACACTTAAAATTGCATTGAGTAGCACTATTCCGCCAATTACAACTGCATCTATTGCTTCTCCCATTAATATAGCTATGACAGCTGATGCTAATAAAATTATTATTAAGACATCTTTAAATTGATCAATAAACATACTTAAAACAGATCTTTTCTTACCCTCTTTTAGCTGGTTTAACCCAAATATTTTAAGCCTTTCTTCAGCAAGAGAATGTGATATTCCATTATGTATGGATGTATTTAGTTCCTGCTCTGCCTCCTCAATAGATTTTAAATAATACTGGCTTGTTTTACTCTCACCATTAACATTCATTCTAAATTGTTCCCTTTCTAACCATCATCCTGGTTATCTTCAAAGTGTTTTTTGAGATAGGAAGTTTTTTCCTTTATTTCTCTAATATTTTTCCCGAATGCTCTTCCTTTATCAGGTAATGTAGATAAAAATCGAGCATATACTTCTATAGAAATACTGTGGTAGTTATGGTAGAACTGTTTTCCTTTTTTTGAAAGGTTGACTAACACCTTCCTTCTATCCTGCATACCGCGTCGTCTTTCCAGCAAACCACGCCTTATTAAACGGTCAACTATACTGGTCATAGTGGTAGGAGCTACATTAACAATTTTTGACAGCCGACTCATAGAGGCAAATGATTCTTTGCCTAAAAAATCAATAACAAAATATTCAGTAACATTTAAAATATTTTTCTTGTTTTCTTTATGCCGGAGAGAGAGATGCGACCATAATATCTCGGTAAAATGAAGAAAAAAATCATCTATTTCTGCAGCTATCTCTCTTTCCTGATTTTCTTTTGTTATCATTTACATACCTTTGTTCTAATGACCTTTATTATACGATTATCGTACCATAAATATAATTATCATAAAGACCGCCAATAATAAAGTCAAATAGAAAATATTAATAAACGTGAAAATGTTATTTTTATTTCATTTCATTCTACCTATACTAATAGTAAAAAATGGTTTATAAAAAAGTTAATCAGATTAATCTTTATTACGTCTATTACGTCTAAGCAATACATCTTTCCTTTACATAAATGCTAAAAAGGTAGCGGCAAATCGGCCCACATTCTATTACATACATAAATAAATTAAATTTAAGTTGTTATAAGTGGGGCTTGATGATTAGTAATTAAACTCAAAAAAAATAAATTAAATAAAAAAAGGGAGATTCTTATTAATCTCCCCATTTATAATATTTATCTTTTTACCAATTTAAAATAAAATTATCTCTGTGAATGATGTAAAAGGACCGTTGTACTAGCTCAATAACTCGGTAACTTTTTCCAGCTTCTCATAGGGGGTAAGATACTCTATTCCCCCATGACGTCTTAGGTGATTATACTCGAATAGGAAGTTCCCTAA
>JAXGTM010000060.1:0-11756 GCA_040774925.1 Atribacterota bacterium
TACCGGTTAAAGGGAAAGATTCCCTATCAGAAATTCTTAGATGGGAAACGAAAATTCGCTTTACCGGAACCTGGTTAATATAGTATCCTATCTCTATAGGAAAGAACAGCAATGTGTAAACACATCTTGAAAGTAATACATATCAAATAATTTTTATCATTCTTTTCACTATATCTTCTTTTTTATATCCCTCAGAGAGAGTCCATCCAGAAAATAATCTCCATAAAAAACCTGCTAAACTTTTCTTCCTTTCATATTCGAGATGTACCCCTCTTGTATGAAAATCATAGGCATATTGAGAAAGATCTTTAAAAAAGGATAGCACTTTTTCATCATAAACCTCTGTATTGTTTAGTACAAACTGTATGTCATCTTTTAATGTACCCAAATGTATCAACAAGTCTTCTAATAAATAGTCATCCATATTTCCCCATACGGCGTACCATCTATCTGGATAGTTATGATATTTTTCTTTAAAATATTCTTTAAATTGTTCTAGAATACACAATTTCTCCTGTAATTCTTCGCTAGAACTATATCCTAACGCTGACAAAAACAAGTAAATGCATTCCTTTTTAAAATTTAAATATTGTTCTTCTAGATTGTTTTTCAAAATTGATTTTCTTTTTTGACTCGGTATATATACATTGATTAAATAAAAAATTGATGAAGCAGTAAAAGCAATTGCAATATTATAAAAT
Source organism: Atribacterota bacterium (assembly GCA_040774925.1). Classification (GTDB taxonomy): domain Bacteria; phylum Atribacterota; class Phoenicimicrobiia; order Phoenicimicrobiales; family Stramentimicrobiaceae; genus Stramentimicrobium. Next base: position 702 of record JAXGTM010000060.1, read on the forward strand.
AAACTTAAAAAGTTGTATTGGGCAATGAATTTCGGAATGCGTAATAAGAATAAGTAAAAAATAATAGCTATTATATTTAAACAAATCATGATCTTGTTAATATTTTTCATTCAAGCCCTCTTAATTCATTTATAAAGTATTACAATATTTCATAAGTTAATAATATAAGACTATTATTGGTTTTAACTGGCACGCTGGTAATAAGGAGATGGGATGGTGGGGTATGCCCTGAATATGTGAGAGAAGACTTCTTCTGCTTTCTTTTTTACATCTGTTTCTGAATAACACTCAACTGGTAGACCCGTTTTATCACTCCAGAGGAAATCATTTATCAATACCTTTATCTCATCCCTCATTGGCTCCCGGTCTCGCCATTGATATAATTTCTCTAATTTACCCTTTAATTTTTTTAAAAGGTTTTTGGCAACATTTTTAATTTTTCTTATTTCCTGGGGGGTTAAATCCGGTTTTGTTAAAAGATCATAAATCGCCAGAGTCTCTTCATCTAACTCTTCACGAATAGCCCTGCTTTCTTCTTTGTCTAATGTCTGTATGAAATTAATCAACTCTTCAAATATGGCTTCAATAGTCTGTCGGTCTTTTTCTTTGTTATACTCAGCAATTATTCTTTCGTAGTGTTCCTGAAAATTAGTTCTAAGTGGGTTTTTCTGTATGAGCAGTTCCAATCTTTTCTCAATTATAGTTTTTAGGCTTTGAATAGTTGTATTCTTTTTTGTGGATTTAGAAAATTCTTCTTTCAGTCGTTTGAAATCTATTTTGCTTATATCATATGGTTTGCCTGGAGTTGTTACTTTGCCAGATGCAATATCTACTGCTTCATCTACCACTTCATGCAATTGTTTTATAATATCACTTATATCAGCTGCATCCCTATCTTCCTGCAAGCTCTGATAGATAATATTGATAGCGCTATAATACTTTTTATAATCATCAACCCCGGGTATTGTCAGGCAAGCTTTAAATTTTATAAAAACTTTACCACACATAACCTCAAATTCTTTTCTGGTTTCATCGTTTTCATTAATCACTTCTTTGGCATTGATGATGGCCTTGTTTCTTTCAAAACCTTGAGAATTAATGATAGTATCAATCGCAAAATTTCTATCAAGCAAAAAATTATTTACCAAACCTATTGCCTGTTTTAGATCTTCCAGTAGTTCTTCTTTTCTACGTGTGGGGTCAACCTCATCCGGTCCAAAGCCTCCTTCAAGTCTACCACCATCCTTTGTTCCGGTAAATGTTGCCAGAGCCTTTCTCAGGTTTTTCAAAATGCCACAATAATCTATGATTAAACCATTATTCTTATTTTTATACACTCTATTAGCTCGCGCAATCGCCTGCATCAAAGTATGGGCTTTAAGAGGTTTATCGAGATAAAGATTAGCCAGACTGGGAACATCAAAGCCAGTCAACCACATTGCACATACAATGACAATACGAAAAGGATGTTCAGCTTTTTTAAAAGCAGAATCCACACTAATCCTCTTCCCATCAGACAATTCAAAACCGTTTTTAATCAGCCTGCGGTGTGGCTTAATATCATAGCCCCATTTTTTAAACTTATCCACTTCCCCCTGTTCTTCACTCACAACTACTGCCATCTCAGTTGTCTTCAACCATATCAATTTGTTACAAAGATTATCCTTCTCTTCTCCTGCCGCCAATTTCCAGGCTTCTTCAATCTCCTCTTCTTTCTGGACCCAGTATTGTTTTATCAATTCATACATTCTTACACATGTAATCTTATCAATGCAGACAAACATAGCCTTACCGGTCTCCCAAGATGTGCTGTAATGCTCTACAAAATCCTTTGCAATCTGATTTAATCGTTTCTGAGCAGTAATTATATGGTAATCCCGTTTCAGTTCTTTTTCTAAACGCTCTCTCATGTTGATATCTTCAATATCGACTGCCTCCAGTTTTGCTGCCAGACGTTCATTTATATCATCTGTCGACACTCCTAACGTTTCACCCCGAGAATCATAATAAAGTGGTACTGTAGATTTATCTTCTACTGCCCTTTGAAAATCATAAGTAGAAATATAATCACCAAAAACCTGTGCGGTAATTTCATCTTCTTTAAATAATGGAGTTCCGGTAAACCCAATAAAATCAGCATTGGGAAGTGCATTTCTCATATTTAAAGCTAGAAAGCCGTATTGAGTACGATGTGCCTCATCAGAAAGGACAATAATGTCATCTCGCTTAGTGTATCCCTCGCTGCGGTCAACATCTTGATTAAATTTTTGAATAGTGGTAAACACATATGATTTTTGCTGTCTCATTAACCGTGCAAGGTGTTCTCCACTTACTGGTCTACAAGGAGTTTTATCATTATCCACCACACCACAGCCAGCATAGGTTTTATAAATCTGTGTGTCCAGATCGTCCCGATCTGTGCAAATTAAAAAAGTATAATTTCCACCAATTTTACGATGGACTTTTGTAGTGAAAAAGACCATGGAATAGCTTTTTCCAGCGCCCTGAGTATGCCAGAATACACCAAGCTTGCCTTTCGATCTATTCGGGTCTTGTAATGATTTAATAATCTGATTAACTCCAAGAAATTGGTGGTTTTTACAAATGATTTTTCTTTTTTTACCGGTACTATCATCATATAAAATGAAATTTTCAAAAATATCTATAAAATTTTTCTTATCGCAAATACCCTTAAGAAGAGTTTCCATATCAACAATTCCAGGTTCAGATTCTGCTAAACGCTTCCATTGATGAAAATGTTCATAACCAGCAGTGATTGAGCCTATTTTTGCTTCATGTCCGTTTGCCAGCATGATAATCGCATTGTGATGAAAAAAATGTGGAATTGTATCTTTATAATCAGAGAGATTTTTCTTGTAAGCCTGCAGTAAGTCTTTATAGATATTCTTACATTCTATAAACAAAAGTGGGATTCCATTAACAAACCCTACAATATCGATACGCCTTCGATATAAATCTCCTTTAACCCAAAATTCACGAACAGTTAAAAAATGATTGTTGTTCACAGAAGTGTCCGGGTTAAAATCAAATATACGAAGTCGTTCTTTCTTTAACTTTCCTTCAGAATCTCGAAAAGTTACCAGCACTCCTTCTTTAAACTGTTTATACTTTTCTACATTATTATCCAACAAAGACTGACTGTGAGAATAATCAGCAATCTGCCTGATAGCATCCTGATAAGCTGCTTTAGGCAGGTCAGGATTTAGCCTTTTCAATGCCTGCCCCAGATATCGAGTAAGCACAACCTCTCTATCAGAGCTTCTTCCCAATAATCCATCAGGACCAAATGTCTCCTGATTATAGGCATAAACTGCTTCCCAACCAAGCTGATTCTGCATATAATCTACAGTAGTCCGTTGTACTAAAGTATCCTCATTATAGGCGGCCAATTTATTCACCCTTCTCTTCTGCTTCTAATAATTTCTTTACTTCCCGGTCAAAATCAGATTCAAACAACCTATCCTGTATAACCCTGTATTTCTCCCATTCACTCTCAGCAAATGTTTTGGCAACTTCTGCCGAAACTTTCCCTGGATTTGTAAGAACTTCTCTTTCATTGAATTTAAGAAAAGCATCTAGTTTTTTAGACCAATCTTCCATAGTCATAGGTATTCGACGTTCAGCTTGGTCTTCAGCATAATCTAAGTACATATTTACAATTCGATTCATGGTTTCTATTTCTTCTTTGCTCAGATAATTCTTTGCAATCATAACATCTGATTTAAGAATTTTTCCTTTAGTTGCCCTCCTCCATGTTGTTAAACCCATATACGGTTTCTGACTATCAGCCCGCTCTACAATTAATTCTGAAGCTGTCTTACCATGAATGGCAAAATGCATTTTATTTTGTACTGTGGCAAAAAACTCTTTGGTAATTGGAGAATCATAGTTATAATCCAGTGCTGTGGAATAGATATCGGTTATCTTTTGATAGAATTTTCTTTCACTGGCTCTAATTTCACGAATAATTTCCAACAATTCTTCAAAGTAGTCTCTACCTAAAAAACCTTCATTTTTTAGCCTCTCTCTGTCTATTACAAATCCTTTAATCGCAAAATCCTTCAATACTTTAGTAGCCCACTGACGGAATTGAGTTGCACGAATAGAGTTTACTCTATATCCAACCGCTATAATTGCATCCAAATTGTAATGCTTAGTCCTATATATCTTTCCATCACTGGCAGTTACCGAGTATTCCTCGGTAACTGAATTTTCTTCCAATTCTCTGTCTTTAAAAATATTCTTCAGGTGTAAAGATATATTGTCTGTTGTACATTGAAAAAGTTTAGCCATTAGCTTTTGTGTCAACCAAACTGTTTCATTCTGGAAACGCACCTCTAAGCCATCTTGCCTGGAATCAAGGGTAAACATAAGGAATTCTGCAGTGCTGTTACGTATCATTAATTCTCTTGGTTTTTGATTCTGATTCTGTTTTTTCTTCATTTTGTTTTATACCTCTCCCCCATTGCCCATTTGCTGTTCAAAAGACTGCCGAACCAAACCCATTATATATGGCAAATCATCTAATGTAGTTAACATCACTTCCACATCTCCATTTCCCCAACGACCAATACCACTAACATCCTTACATTTTCCTTTTGGATCATATATGTCTGGGAAACGCATGTTCAATGAGAGACGTAACCTGTTAGACTGCGGTACAACATCAACAAAGTTAGTTTCTGCTTTATAGGCTACATAAAGTTTTAAAAACTCCTCAGTTACAACCGGGTCAAGACTTAAAACCTCTTTGCGAAATGCCTCGAACAGTTTTTGGCTCAAGCCACTAAGAAGATAAGGATGGTCCTCGATTGAATATTCTGTCTTTTCTTTTCCATTTGTCCGGTAATCATCTAAAATGTTGTCATCTAATTTTGGGTAATGCCAAACAGAAGCAGCGATATTGCTTAACCGCTCTGCCCTCTCTTTAATTGTTTCCTCATTCCAATCTGTCAAAGAGCCTAACCCTTGATTTAATTTAAGGGGGCTATCTTTAAAACCTCCTGGCATTTCCCGTTTCTCTCTAAAAGAACGGTCACTATACTCGGCATTATACCCGGTCAATGTTAGATTCCCTGATGTATGTAACCATGCTTCCTGAATATTTTTCCATTCTGAACCCAGAGAATCACGCCACTCTTTGGATAAATTTTCATTTTGGGGCATAATGTGTTCTATGGTATATTCATCAACTAATATTTTCTCTTTTCGATTATGATTTTCCAGTCTTCTCAGCCAATAGCTACGCCTTGAAAAATTATAGACATCCCGTGTCTGAAACTCATTTTTAAATTCTTCATCTTGTGGGAAACGACGATAGGATGGCAGTAAAAGAAAATGGGCTTTGATACTTTCCAAATAGCGGTCTTTTTTAATTGCTTTGGAAAATGTAGCAAATGTCTTATTAAGAGAGTTAGTGGGTATTGCACATATTGCCCGACGAAAAACATATGATTCTATTAGGCGAACAACAGTTAAAAAATCGTCTTTCGTTAAAATTCCATTCTCATAGTCGCCATAGAGCTCCAGTAATAATGGATATGCTACATCTACTTTCAACTCACGCAAATCACGAAATGCCCATTCCAATTCCTTATCTTTTTCAGCCATAAGAGCCATAGCGCAATAATATCGTGAATAATTTCTTATATCAGAGACGAGTGATTCAATTCCTGCCTTTTCTATTTCTGGCCTTATGCTATATTCTTTAAAGGCTTCATATACTTTGTCCAGTCTCGGCACCTCTCCACCCATTTTTACTGTCAGATAATGACGCATAAAGCCATCAAAATAATTATCGTAAGCCTCCTGCCCAAAATCAATTTCCATAGGCCGCCAGTAATCCACATAAAGGTCCTTTTGTACTTCAGGTTCAAGGCCCATCAATATATAATTACGGATTAAATCAGCTTGGGTAAGCTCTTTGCCAGTAGAATTCATGCTTTCAAAAATAAGCTGTGGGTTATCCTGTTCCCTGCTCAATGAGATATCGACTACCATTAGCTTTGCAATTCCCTTACAGACAATAGCCAGATTATCCCGATATTCTTTAATCCAGTTTTCAAATAATTTGTAATTTTCAACGATTCTACGTGAATGATTTCTTGGTACTGACTTGCCCTCAACCTTGGCAATCAGAGAATCTTTGTCAGTCTGCGATAAAATGAGTTTGTAATGACGTTCTCCCTCTTCTTCCGGGTTTATAAGATAATAGTGTTTTAATTTCTTTGCCGAAAAACCTTCTACCGGTTCATATTTAACATCAAATTTATTTTCTAATTCATTAACCAATGCTGCAATCAACAATGATATCGTAGTAAGGCGCTGTTGACCATCAATCACCAATAATGGTGATTGATCAGTTACATGATAAATACTCTTCTCAATATAAACTATTGAACCAATAAAATGAGCACTTACCTCATCATTCTTTCCAGAGCGAATAATATCATCCCATAATTGACGGCATTCTCTTTCCGTCCAGGAGTATTTTCTCTGATAAATGGGGATTGTAAATTGGGGTGACTTTTTTATAAAACTTAAGAATTGTGCTGCAGATGCCTTCATATTTTTGCCTCCTCAAGGGTTTTGTTATCAATTTTTGAGACATCGATTTTACCACTCATCAAACGGGGTAACAGTAGGTCTCGAGCTTGTGCTAGTTTTTGGTTTTGATCCAACAATACAAGTATTTCATCAAGTACAGGTTCAAAAATATCACCAAATTTGTCCATTAACTCTTTTGGCGGCAACACTGGTTGCATATATTTTATTGATTCTCCTGCATGTTGAATAGTTGTACCTTTTGAATAAGCCCTTATGACACCTTGAATGTAATGAGATTGCATTAAACAATATAGAAAAGATCTATTCACTCTATCTCCCTTTATGATAAGTTTTCTAATACCGGAAGAATAGCTACCTTTTAGTCCCATGCTTACAATACCCACAGAACCATCTAAAGAAACAACAATATCTTTTTTCTCTAACAAAGCATCTTTAATGTACAATTCATCAACAAATATATCTGGATTTCTGCTAACTAAATCGCTAACTCTGAAAAAAGGCTGAGCAAATGATTCTTTATTTTCTAAATAATTCTCAGTGCCAGGCTCGATGCCTCTTTTGAATATAATATATTTATTTAACTTTTCTTTTCTCCATCCTTCGGGAAGGCCATAGGTAAATTTAACATTTTCATGACCAGGGAATCGGAAAAAGACAAACCATTCTCTATAGAGAAGCCGCGCCGCCTCTTCTAACAGTGCAATCCGCTTTTGGTTGTTATCAATAAGATTGTCATAGTTCGATAGTATTGAGGAAATTTTTTGTTGAGTTGAATAATTTGGGGGCTTAATAATTATTTTTTCGATTACATCTTTTTGTGCCCTTTGCCTGCCAGAAGCTCCAACCATGCTTACAATTGCATTTTCTTTAATTATAGGTGAAATTGATAGATAATAAACATAATCTTTATCTGAAATATTTTGCTTTGCTCTAAAAATATAATATTCTGTTGAACCAAATCCTTTACCTTTTTTAAGTCCCCGGGCAATTGCAATTTTACCATGTTCTAAACAAGGCGTTATTCTAGCAAAAATAATATCATCGTTTTTAAATTTTACCCCTGACCCATCATATTTTTTTTCTTCTGATGGATAAACATATTTCATGCCAGGTATAATTGACTCCATAGGGACAAAACTGTATTTAGTGTTTTTGTTAATTTTCACTATTGGTTGTATCTCAACAAAATCTCCAAATTTTATACTTGGATATTGTTTATTCATATTCCCAATTTCCTGAAATTCTCATTTATCTGTTCCGCCAATTCATTAGCCTGCAGATTCAACTCAGCTAATTCTGTATGTATATTACGCATCGCCTCTGAAAAATCAAAATCCGGGTCTTCTTCCTCTAGGGCTACTCCAACATATCTACCCGGAGTCAGGCTCCAATCATTCTCCTTCATCTCTTCCCTGTCCACCAGTTTTACCAGGCCTTCTACATCCCGATATTTACCATCGGGGAATCTCTCTATAAGCCATTCTGCCTGATGATGAAAATAACGGATTTCTTTTAATTGATTGACCAGATTGTTACGTGCTTCTTCAACCTCTTTCCTAAGATTCTGTATCTCTTTTGCGTTCCATTGGTTGTTATTTTTAGCACCGGGTTTGTTCTGGCAGTCATCGATAAGGCGACTAAACAGCCGATAGAGCATCTCTGTCTCTTTAATCAGCTTTTTATTTTTTTCGGAAAAAATGGTTAACTCCTCAAGAGCTGAGCTAAGTTTTAAATTCTCTTGAACCTGTTTTGCCCACCAATCATTCTTCTCTTTTACCAATTCTATAAATAGTACAGAATCATGATGATAGGCTTCTTGGTATTTATTCAGTTCGTCTTTTATTTCAGACGTCTTTTCGTCTGCAGACATAGTCTTCAAAAAAGATTCTATCTTTTTAGCCAAACCGGTGAAAACTTTTTGGTATTCCTGAATAAGGGTTAGGCTCTTTTCTGCTTCCCCGAATGTTTTTGAAATATAATCAGTGATTAATCGATGGAAACGTTCTTCCTGCCCTCTGTATAGCCAGACGATAGAAAGAATATTCTGCTCTTGTTCAGGGCTGAAATCGAAGATACGGCGGGTAACCTTGTGGTATATTTCCCGGGCATCTATCATCAGTATCTTATCTTGCAGATTTTCTGGTTTATTTTTGTTAAAAAACCAAAGTTCACAGGGCACAGTTCGGGTATAAAAGAAATTGGAGCGGATAGCAATCATAATATCTACATGCCCTGTATCTATAATTTTTTGGCGGACTTTTGTCTCTACATTTCCCGCACTGGAAGCCTGAGAAGACATTACAAACCCGGCACGACCTTTCTCATTCAGATAACTATAGAAATAGCTAATCCAGACATAATTACCATTGGATACTTTGCCTTTTTTATTCACACCGGGGAGACCAAAAGGTAAACGCGGGTCATTTTTAATTTTGTCTGCATCTATTTCATCAACATTAAAAGGCGGATTTGCCATTACAAAATCTGCTTTATGAATCATTTCATGGGGGTCTTCATAATAGGTTATTGCTTTTTTAATATCACCTACCAGACCGTGTACTGCCAGATTCATCTTTGCCAGGTTTATGGTGGTGGCATTCTTTTCCAGTCCAAGGAAGTTTAAATTGTCAGTGGGGTTTTCATGAATCCTTTCCACAAAACGGGCACTCTGCACAAACATACCTCCACTACCGCAGGCCGGGTCTAAGATGGTCCCCCTTCTGGGCTCCAATACATTGGCTATAAGAGAGACTAAAGAAACCGGGGTAAAAAATTCACCTCCATCATGGGCTTTCTGGTCGGCAAACTGGGTTAAAAAATATTCATAGATCCTGCCAAAGACATCACCGGAAACTTTCTTTAATTCTTCCGGGTTTAGGGTTCTAAGCAATTGGGCAATTATCTCATTATCCAGCTCCCGGTATTCCTGTTTAGGCAGAACACCACGAAGGGTTTCATAATCGCTTTCAATGGATTCCATTGCATCAATAAGAACTTTGGCACGGTCATCACTATCGGTAAGGCTGACTAAATAATCGAACTGGGCTTGTGGTGCTAAATATATGGCTGATTTTTTACTGAAATCTTCTTTACTAAGCTCTCTTTTCACGCCACCGCGGGTGGGAAGTTCTGCCTCAATCTCATCTTTTACCGCTAAATATCTGCTGTAGGCATGGCGTAGAAAGATCAAGCCCATTACCGGCATAAAATATTCATTACTGGCATAGTTTGAGTTCGCCCGTAGGGTATCTGCTGCATTCCAGAGCCTTTTCTCAATCGCTTCAATATTTTCCAGTTGTGCCATAGCTTAGTTCCCCTTCCGTTTTTAAGTTATTATTACTGGTACTGGCTTACCTCAATATTTTAGTTTGATTTTGTTGTTAGTTAATTGGTTAATTGGTTGGTTAGTTAATTAGTTAATTCTTTATACTTTTAATTTTTATTTTTGAAATATATATAAATTGTTTATAAGTATAATTATTTACGAATCATTAGAATTATAAAAAAGTTTAAAATAACAGGCCTTGTTCTTTAAAGCTGATGTAATTATTGTTAGTTATTATGATGTGGTCAATAACTTTTATATCCAGAATAGCACCGGATTGAATTAACTTTTCTGTTATTTTCCTATCTGCCTCTGAAATATCAGCACTATTATCAGGATGATTATGTGCTAAAATAATTGAACTGGCTAAATATCCTATTGCTGGCTGGAAGATTTCCCGTGGATGTACTAGTGTTTCGTTGAGAGTCCCGATAGAGATGGTCTCTTTTCTTATCAACTGCTTTCTGGCATTTAAATATAAGACTACAAAATATTCTTTCTGTTTGGTTCGTATATCATGAAGCTGGGTAAGAGCGGCATTTACAGTGTCTATAATGGGTAGAGAATCATCAAAGGCAGCCGAAGCTCTCCTTCCAAGCTCCAGTGCTGCCTGAATGGTTATCGATTTTGTTCCTTCTAATCCCCTGATACTATGCAATTCATCCTGAGTGACTGATAACAGCCTGGACAAAGGATATTTCTTCAAGGTCTCTCTGGCAATATCCAATGCACTTTTACCAGCACGTCCGGTACGTATCAGAATTGCCAGAAGTTCGGCATCAGTGAGATTTTCCGCCCCTCTTTCAGATAATTTTTCTCTTGGTCTTTTGTGTTTTGGTAAGTCTTTGATTTTAGCCATGTTTGAAGCTTTTTTATTTTTAACCTTTACAGTACAGTTTTATTCATTTTTTATTTATTATTTGTCATATGTAATAGGTATTGTTACACTTATTTCCTTATAGTTTCTATCATACCAAAATAAAATTAGGAATTCCATTTTTTATATATTTTGATGATCAAAATTTGTTTTTAAAGTATTATGGTTGTTCCATATTTTAGGTTTTTTTAGACAAAATATTATTTTATTCTTTTTTGTTGTGTGTTCATTGCTGTTTTGATATGGTTTGACATACAAAACAAAA
>JAXGTM010000061.1:0-11752 GCA_040774925.1 Atribacterota bacterium
ACTTTCTCTCTTCAATGCTTTTAAGTAATAGTGTTCAGAAATTCCTTCCAGAATTTCAATTTCAGTACTTGTGATATCTTGTAGCTGCAAGAGGCTTTTTTCAATTGCAGGATTATACTCATCTTTTAATAGAGGTATCAATTGATGTCTAATCTTATTGCGCAAATATCTGGGTTCCTTATTGGTTGAATCATAGAAATATGATATCTCTCTTCTCATACAATATGATTCTATTTCTGAACGAGTACACTCTATTAAGGGCCTGATAAAATTCTCTCTAACCGGAGGAATAGCCCTCAACCCACGTAAACCACTTCCCCTTATTATTCTCATTAAAATTGTTTCAATCTGATCATCTACATGATGACCAAGTGCAATTTTTTGTGCCTTGTGTTCTTTTAACAACTTCCTAAAAAAATTATAGCGCTCTATTCTTCCAGCCTGTTCAACAGATAGTCTCTTTTTTCTGGCTATTTCTGGGATAGATAGAGATATTTGATAAAAAGGCAGGTTTAATTGAACGGCTTTTAGTTTAACATACCGTGCTTCATCATCTGCTTCTTTTTTTCTAATTCCATGATGGACATGGGCTACTATTAAAGAGATTTTGAGCTGATGTTTAATCTGATTGAGTATATCGAGCAGACATAAAGAATCCGGCCCACCGGATACAGCAATGATAACAAGGTCTCCCTCACTTATCATTGCATGGCTCTTTATCGTTTTGATTACTTTTTTAATTAACTTATCCAATTATCAGTATCTATTTATATATTTTGGAAATTTTTATAATGAAAACATTCAATTATATATTTGATTTGGGATCCTCTGGTGGCGGTGCTGAGATTCGAACTCAGGACACTGCGGGTATGAACCGCATGCTCTAGCCAGCTGAGCTACACCGCCAGCAAAATATTTTAGTATTATGCAGATAATAAAATGAAAGAAACTTACTTGATAATTATAAATCAATCAACAATTAGGTTTAACTAAAAGAAGGTATATGTTTAATAAAAAAAATGGTTGCGGGGGACGGATTCGAACCGTCGGCCTTCAGGTTATGAGCCTGACGAGCTACCTAGCTGCTCCACCCCGCTATTTTTTAAATGTATATAATTTAAACACAAACATACTACCATTATTAATAATTAAAGTCAATGATTACTTGTCAAATCATTTCCTTTAATATTAAACAAAGGTGCCGGAGGCCGGAATCGAACCGGCACAAGCCTTGCAGCTTCCAGGATTTTAAGTCCTGTGCGTCTACCTATTCCGCCACTCCGGCAGACATAAATTATTATAAAGTAAAAGACTTTTAGCGTCAATAGTATAATATAAAAATAATCACTGGATTATTCCAAGCAGCGAATTCCTTATTATAGAGAAAAAGGAAGTGATTTTTCTCAAAATACACCCTTAATTAATCAGTATTTTCTTAATTTTTAACAGCCTTATACAAAATCTCATTTGGTTTAACTAGATCTAACTCTTCTCTTGCTATTTTCTCAATATAGATATCAGTATTTAGCATATCAATCTTTTTGTTTAATGATTGAGTATCTTTTTCAAGTTCCACTATCTCTGTTTCCAATTCAGTAATATATGTCCTCACTTCTAAAATTCGGGCATATTTTTCAGAAAAGACAAAGGTAACATAGAAGATTAAAATAAGAATTATAGCCCAGGTTATTTTGGATTCTAAAAGAGTCCTAATATGAGACATTATTTATTAAAAACTCCTTTTCCTCTATAAATAGCTTGTTCATCTAATTCTTCTTCAATCCTCAGCAACTGATTATATTTAGCGATACGATCTGTTCTGCAAAGAGATCCTGTTTTAATCTGCCCGGCATTTGTAGCAACAGCTATATCAGCAATAATAGTATCTTCCGTCTCACCTGATCTGTGTGAGATTATACATGTGAAGCCAGCCCTCTTAGCCATTTCAATAGCGTCAAGAGTTTCAGTTAAAGTACCAATCTGGTTTAGTTTTATAAGAATTGAGTTAGAAGCACCAGTTTCAATCCCTTTTTGTAGTCGTATTTTGTTAGTTACATAAAGATCATCCCCAACAATCTGTATTTTATCACCCAGCCTTCTTGTTAGTTTACACCAGTTATCCCAATCATCTTCTGCCAATCCATCTTCAATGGAGATTATAGGGTATTTTTTGACTAAATCTTCATAATAATCAATCATCTCGTCTGAAGTTCTCTCAATTCCTTCTCTGGTTAATATATATCTTCCATCCTTATAAAACTCTGAAGCTGCCGCATCAATTGCTATAAACATATCCTTTCCAGGATGAAATCCAGCCTGTTTAATAGCTTCGATTATTACTTCTAATGCCTCTTCGCTTGAACTTAATTGAGGTGCAAACCCACCTTCATCACCAACAGAAATATTATATCCTCTTGTTTTTAACACCTTCTTTAAACTATGGAATGTTTCGGCAGCTATACGATAATTCTCGGCAAAATTACTCAATCCAACTGGAACAATCATAAATTCCTGCAAGTCTATTCCGCTATCAGCATGTTTACCGCCATTAAGAATATTCATTAACGGAACAGGCAGCTCCTTGGCATTTACCCCACCGATATAGCGATAAAGCGGTAATCCTAAATATTCCGCAGCAGCCTTAGCAACTGAAAGGGATACTCCCAGTATAGCATTTGCACCCAATCGACTTTTATTATGCGTCCCATCTAAATCAATCATAAGCTGGTCAATATAACACTGGTCAAGTGAGTCCAATCCAAGCAGTTCAGTAGCAATAATTTCATTGACATTTTCAACTGCTTTCAATACGCCTTTGCCATTATATCTTTTTTTATCTCCATCTCTCAGCTCAACAGCTTCATAGGTACCGGTACTTGCACCTGAAGGGACCTGAGCTATTCCCATCGCTCCACTTTCCAGATATGTTTCAACTTCAATAGTAGGGTTTCCTCTGGAATCAAGTATTTCTCTTGCAAATACGTCAATAATAGCACTCACCAAAATACCCTCCTGTTAAAATATTTTTAAATTTTTAAATTAATAATTACAGTAACTTTTCATTTTTAGAACATCGTCACCCAAAAAATGTAAAGAGAAAAGTCCCTAAAGTGAAATATACAATAAGACTTAATACATCGACTATAGTAGTAATCAAAGGACCGCTGGCAAGTGCAGGGTCTACCTTTAAGTAAGTAAAAAGGAGTGGCATGAGTGTTCCCATTGTTGCAGCTAAAATTACTGTAAAACATAGAGATAGACCGATAGTAATACCCATAATATAACTCTTTTGCCAGAAATAAGCAACGATACAAATAATAGTACCCATAGTGCTTCCAATAATCAATCCCACTTTGGTTTCAGCCCAGACGTTTCTCCAAAGCTCATCTATGCGCAACTGGCCTGTTGCCAGACCTCTTACAGTTATTGTTGAAGATTGTGTTCCAATATTTCCTCCCATATCCATAATAACGGGAATAAAAAAGGCCAGGGCTAATGCCAATTCAAGGATTCCTGAGTGGAATTCGATAATCGAACCTGAAATGATTTCTCCGAGCATACAGACCATAAGCCATGGCAATCTTGCCTTTGCTTTTTTTAAAGAACTTGTTTTAATTAGTTTGTCATCATAAGTTTCAATTGAACCAACCATCTTATGTATATCTTCGGTAACCTCTTCTTCAAGTACGTCAATAATGTCATCTACCGTAATAATACCTACCATCTTCCCTTTTTTATTTATTACCGGGATTGCCAGCAAATCATAATCAGATATTACTCTGGCAGCCACTTCTCTATCCTCTGTATCAAGGATACTAATTACATCTTCTTCCATTATCTCGGTCACTTTTTTTTCAGGATCTGCTACGATTAAATCTCTCAAAGAAAGAACACCTATTAGTTTATCTCTTTTATCCATGACGTAAACATAATAAATCATTTCTGCTTCAGGACTCATCTCTCTTATATGCTTAATTGATTGCTCTACTGATAGATACTCTGCAACAGTCACAAATTCATTGTTCATGACACTGCCGGCAGTATTATCCTCATACTGCATCAGCTCTTCAATCTCTTCGGCTTCTTCTTTAGGTAAAAGATCTAATAATTCACGTGAATCTTCGGGGGCTATTTCTCCCAGAAGGTCTACCACATCATCAGTATCCATCTCTTTTAGGACCTCTGTTGCCTCTTTTTTGTCCATTGCATTGAGTAAATTAGACTGCAACTCAGTATTCAATTCAGAGATGTACTCGGCAACCTTCTCCTGATCTTCAATAAATTTAAATATTTCTATAATCTGTTCAGGAGAAAGTTCTTCAGCTATTTCACTAAAATCATTAGGGTGTAAGTCCCCAACCAATTCCTTCAGTTCATCTGCCTTATTTTCACTTATAAGTCTCTTTATTTTTTCTATTATTAATTTATCATCCATCAGTATTCTCCTGAGAAAGATTTATATAAAACTGTTACTAAAAATGTTATTGCTAAAATAGTGTTATCTATTCTTCAACAGAAATCTTTTCTTCTTTAATTATATGGTACAAGCTGGAAGCAAATGAAGCAGGAATATTTCCAGCAGGCACTTCTTTAACTTCAATCTCCAATATTCTGTTTTTGAATCTAACTTCAATTTTATCAAAAACTTTAACCGAATCTCCTGCCTTAGCAGTTCTGCCATTTATTTTAACACACTGATTTTCACAGGCATTTTTCGCTTCAGTTCTTCTCTTAATAATCCTGCTTAACTTTAAAAATTTATCTATTCTCACAGGTTAATATAATTTATCCTTATTTATTAATAATTTAATTATTTATTCTTTCTTTTTTAATTGAGGGAACAATATTACTTCTCTTATTGAATCTTTGTTAGTTAGAATCATTATTAACCTATCTATCCCAATTCCCATTCCACCAGCAGGAGGCATCCCGTATTCTAAAGCTTCAATATAGTCATAGTCGACAAATTTTTGATCAATTTCTCCGTTACTCTTAATCTCTGCCTGCTGAAGAAAACGTTTCTTCTGCTCTAATGGGTCATTTAATTCTGTAAAAGCGTTAGCCATTTCCATTGAATTTATGAAAAGCTCAAAACGCTCTACAATGTGAGGATATCCTGGTTTTTGTTTAGCTAGAGGAGAGACCTCAATAGGATAATCTGTAATAAAGGTCGGCTGTATCAAAGTATGTTCAACCCTCTCTTCAAATAATTCATTAATGATTTCCCCTTTTAATGCACTTTTAGGAAGTTCAAGTTGAAATCTATCAATTAAGCCGACCAAATCTTCATTGCTAATTTCTTCTAAATTTATTTCTGTTGCTATTTTAATTGATTCATTCATTGACATCCTTTTCCAGGGAGGGGTAAAATCAAGTTTCTGTCCCATATATTCAATTATCAATGAACCTTTAATTTTGTTTAGAACTTCACAAATCATCTCTTCTGCTATATCCATCATAGTATGATAGTCAGCATAAGACTCATATAACTCTAGCATAGTAAATTCAGGATTATGTTTAGTTGAAATACCCTCATTGCGGAAATTGCGATTAAGCTCATAAACTTTTTCTAATCCTCCTACCAAGAGTCTCTTCAGGTAAAGCTCCGGTGCAATTTTCAAATAAAGGTCACGGTGCAGACTTAAGTGGTGGGTAATAAAAGGGGTAGCTGTTGCACCTCCAGGAATTGGTTGTAATACAGGTGTTTCTACTTCTAAAAAGCCTTTGTTATCCAAAAATTCTCTAATATATCTAATGATTCTGCTTCTTTCAATGAACAATTCCTTTGCTTCTTGATTAGCTATCAGGTCTAGATAGCGTTTACGATATCTAGTTTCTGTGTCAGTCAATCCATGCCATTTTTCAGGAAGGGTGCGCAATGTTTTGCAAAGTAAAGTGAATTTATTTGCCAGTATAGTTAGTTCACCAGTTTTAGTCTTAAATACTGGGCCAGCAATACCGATAATGTCTCCAACTGAGATTCCTTTAAATATCTCAAAAGATTCATCACCAATCTGATTTGATTTTACATAAATCT
The DNA here is from genome assembly GCA_040774925.1 of Atribacterota bacterium. Lineage (GTDB taxonomy): Bacteria > Atribacterota > Phoenicimicrobiia > Phoenicimicrobiales > Stramentimicrobiaceae > Stramentimicrobium. Next base: position 6,038 of record JAXGTM010000061.1, read on the forward strand.
GTATTTTTCCGTATTGATCTTCAATGTCTGCGAAGACAGCCTTTCCATGTCTTCTTAAAGCCATAACCCTTCCTGCTATAATTACATTTTCGATAGAAGATTCACCAATATCGATTTTATTAAATCGTTCGATAATGTTGGCAATTGATTCCTTACCAAGAAATTTCTGTCCAAAAGGATCAATGCCCTGTTTTTTTAATTCCTCAATCTCTTTTATCTTTTCTTCTCTTATTGACAAGATGTTTTTACCTTCTCTATTCTGTTCAGGCAATGGTACTCACTCCTTAATATAATTTGTCCGGGGATGAATCCCTGGTAATGGCGTAATATAGATTAATAGGCTTTTCAATTATTTGTAATTTTAAAAATCAGCAATTCACAACTTTATTGTCATAATAATATAGAATTGCAAATGATATCAAATTTCAATAATAAGTACTAATAATTAAAATTTGATATTTAATATATCTCAGTAAACTGCTGGCTTTATGTAAAACTAATTCAAGCAACATTTTTGTTTAATAGAAAGGTATATTTTTGCTATATTCTATTATAAAAAGGTACTAAAAGTAAAGCAAATAAAACATACCATATGATGTAATGGTTGATTTAATATTTAAAAAAGAGGTTTAAGAAGGAATAAAAATAGTTTCTTTAAAAAAGAAAAGTGAATAAAAAATTATGTGAGTTTTTTGAAATAAAAATGGCAGAATAATAAACTAACTATTTTATTATTCTGCCATTAATATCAATACTGGTTTGGCTAACAATTATTTAATTTCTATTATTTTATAATGTAGATTCCCAGCAGGAACCCTAATTTTCACCTTGTCTCCCGCTTTTTTTCCTAAAACAGCTTTTCCAATGGGAGATGTCATAGATATCTTTCCAGAACTTGGATCAGATTCAATATAATCAACAAGGGTATAATTTATTTTTTCTTTTTTCTTTAAATCTTCCACTACTATTTCTGAGCCAGGGGAAACATAAATTCCATCATTTTTACTTCTATCTATGATTTCACAATTCTCAATAATCTTTTCTAGAGTCAGGATTCTTCCTTCGATGAAAGCTTGCTCGTTTTTTGCCGCACGATATTCTGCATTCTCTGCTATTTCACCAAAAGCAACTGCACTACTGATCTTCTCGGCAATCTCTTTTCTTTTTACTGTCTTCAACTCTTGTAATTCTTTTTTTAATTTTTCCAATCCTTCTTCTGTAAGCATAAACTTACGCTCATTCATTTTAAACCCCTGACCTTTAATACAAAAATCAAACCAAGACATTGAGACCATGTAGTACATCAAGTCAAAATTCATCTTAGTTATTTTTATATTATATTTAAATATTTTTAAATTATAATATTTTAAATAGAATTATAAGATACTTCTAAATTGTTGTCAAATAAAGTTATCTGCTATCAGCAATGTTCCTTTCATTCAGGATTCTTTATCTCAGGGTTTGAAAATAAAATTATTGCTATTTTTTAATTGTTAATACGGACTAACCCTTATATATATGATTATTATTCAGTTTAAATAATTCCTAGAGACTTACCAGCTTTTTTAAAGATATCAAGGGCTTTTTCTATATCTTCTGTTGAATGTGATGCCAGTACATGTGCCCTCAATCTGTTTGTACCCCTGGGAACAGCAGGGAATAGTATCGGACAGATGAAAATTCCCTCTTCATTGATTTTTTTACATAACTGTAAGGTCTTGTTTTCATCCCCCACCATAATTGGTACTATTGCTGTTTCGCTTGCTCCAGTGTCGTAACCCATCTCCTGCAAACCCTCTCTAAAGTGTCGCATATTATTCTGCAGTTTGACAGTTAATTCAGGTTCATTTTCGATTACATCAAAACAAGCTTTTGCGGCTATTATTGCTACAGGAGGAAGGCTAGCAGAAAAAATAAAAGGACGGGCGGATAGCTTAAGAAAATCAATTAGATTCTTGTCTCCTGCTAAGTAGCCTCCAATTGAAGGAATAGTCTTACTCAAAGTCCCCATGGAAATATCCACACAATTTTCCATCCCAAAGTGTTCTTCAATCCCATGACCGGTCTTCCCAATTACCCCAATGGAATGTGCCTCATCAACCATTAGTCTAGCATTATATTTTTTTGCAAGGCGTGATATTTCGGGTAGATTAGCTATATCTCCATCCATACTGTAAACAGCATCCACTACAATAAGTTTGTTAATATATTTATCTGATTGTGCTAATATCCTCTCAAGGCTATCCATGTCGTTATGCAAAAAACTGCGATGGTTTGCACCAGATAACAGGCATCCATCTATTATACTGGCATGTACCAGTTTGTCCATTATTATCAGATCACCTCTCTGACACAGAGTGGTAATTGCCGCTAAGTTTGTTACATAACCACTACTAAAAGTGATAGCATCATCGGTTTTCTTAAACTGCGCTATCTTCCTTTCCAGCTCCTCATGTGCTTTGGTAGTACCGGCTAAAAATCTAACTCCTGCCGCCCCTGTACCATATTCATCTATTGCTTTCTTTGCGGCTTCTCTTACTTTTGGATGTGATATCAAACCCAGATAATTATATGAGGCAAACATTATCATATCGCGGCCACCAATACGGGTATGGGCATCAGATGAACCGTCCAGGCTCTTTAAATAGAAGAAAGTATCATTTTCTTTCATAACTCTTGCGCGTTCAATAGATTCTTTAATTCTCTGTTCTAAGGGTATTTCCATTTTTTTCTCCATTCGAATAAAATGTATTATACAAAGTGTTTTATATTTTTACAGAACTCAACCATGATTATCTTAATTAATATTAATTTAGTTTTTCGATTCTAGGTTTAAAGCCAGTCTTCTTTACTAGATCTAAATAATCCTGTCCTGTAAGTTCCTCAGGTTTTTTTCCTGAAATAGCTACCAGTATAGCTTGAAAAATATTAGTACCAAAAGATCTTCCCTGAAATTGAGGTGTAGTGGTAATGAGATATTCTACTCCTCTGTCTTTTAAATCTTCTACATTTTGAGCCGTAACAGTATTTGTGATTACTATTTTACCTTCCATTTTATCAGGCATATATTTATTAATTGCCAGATAATCACCAGCGACAATATCTGTTTCCTCAAAAAATCTACTGTATTTTGTATCACGGCTTTCCTGCTTCTCTCCAGTGGGATATAAGTATTTAATTGGGAGGTTTGCTAAAACAGGTATTGCAATTCTGGCAATAACATTTAATGCCTTTAAGCTATGAATAGGTATCGGAATATTGAGGCAAAATATTAGGTCACCAAATACCATTTTACAGCCAGCCTCAATTAGCCCTTCTGCCAAACCAAATCTATCTACAGTTATCAATACTAATGCGTTTTTTCCTTTAAAGTTAATGTCAATATTATCTCTGACATATCTAATAACATCCTTTTCAAGTACATATTTAATACCTGTTCCATCAACTATGGGTGTCTCTTTAATAACATTTACAATTCTGGCAGATTCCTTAATTGTGTACCTTTTCCCTGAAGGACCAGAATAAAGATAGAGATCTGTTCCGCCTAAAGCGAAGATATCTACTTTACCATCATTCTCCCGGTAGACCTGCATCATTTTACTTACACTACCATCAGTACCTCTTCTTTCTATCTCCACTTCTTCGCCCAGTATTTCAATCTTTACCTTGTGATCCCTTGAAGAGGAACCCAGACTAACTCCCAATACTCTCTTCATCTCTTATCTCCCCATATTATGAAATCATTTTTACTTCTCTTAATACTTTCTCTATTAACCCAGGATCTATATACTTATCAACGGTTATTGGTGATTTTCCTAATTCAATGCCAATCACCTGAATACTGAACAACTTTTCAGCAAATTCAATTCTTTTGTCAGAACCTAAAAAAACAATTACATCAAAATCGAGTAAATGAGTAATAATTTTAAGAATTTCATTGAATAATTCATACTTCCCCTTATCTTTTACAAAATCATGCCGTTCCTCTTCGGTCAATATCAGAGCATAATCAATTCCAAGTTTTTCAACCAAGGATAGTATCTCTTTCTTATTCTTTATGGGAAATCCAACCAGGGCAATTTTTTCTCCTCTCCTTATTTCTCCCAGACTCTCTACTCTGGAGACAAAAGTTCTTTCAATTCCCAGCTTTCTCGCAACCTCTATCTGGGTAAGTCCCTCTGCTCGAAATTTTAATATTTTACTAATCTCTCTATTCAATTTTTCCCTGGAGATTATTTTTTCTCCTATTCTAATTAGTTCCATAAAATACCTGTATACATTTTTGTACACATTCTATAATATAGATTATGGAATGTCAAGAGATAAGTAGTTAACTATTTGTTGTGTTTTGAGGCACAAGTTCTTTAGGGATGATTGAAGTAACTGAGCTATTCTACTAGGGAAAATCTACAGAATTGATAGCGAATAACTTTAAAAAGTGGAAGAATTGAAGTTTTTCTTAGTTTATTCAACTATCCCACCTCCAACAACAATGTCTTCATCATAAAATACTGCTGATTGACCTGGGGTAATTGCCCTCTGAGCTTTATCAAATATTATTTTTATCTTATCTTCGGAATAAGGACATATAGTTGCAAGGGAAGGAGCAGCATTATACCTGATCTGTACAAGTAATTTGACTGGCTCTTTTATAGGTTCATGAAAAATATATTTAATCTTGGCTACCGTGAATTCCTTTTGATACAATTCAGCCTCATCACCAATAATAACAGTATTGTCATCCTTATTAATTTTTATGACATATTTTCTTGAATTTAAGGCTAATCCCAATCCCTTCCTTTGGCCTATAGTATAGGAAGATATTCCTTTGTGTCTTCCTAAAATGTTCCCAGAAGAATCAAGAAAATATCCTTCACCATTATTTATGCCTTTGTTCTTATCAAACAGATTACGATAATTATTTCCTGATACAAAGCATATTTCTTGACTCTCTTTACGGAAACTATCTGATAAATTTTTTTCTTGAGCAATTTTAAAAATATCTTCTTTTCTGAAAATACCCAGAGGAAAAATACATTTGGACAGGATGAATTCGTTAATTCTATAAAGGAAATATGATTGATCCTTCTTTTTATCGATTCCCCTCTTCAATAAACGACGTCCCTGCCCTTCTATATCATCTATCCAGGCATAATGACCTGTCGCTATATAGTCAAAATCATTTTGTAAAGCAAAATTATATAATAATTTAAATTTTACCTTTTCATTGCAAAAAATACAGGGATTAGGAGTTAATCCTGCTTCATATTGTTCAATAAATTCTTTGATAATTATTTCATAAAATTCTGTTCTAAAATCTATTAAATGGAAGGGTATACTTAATTTTTGGGCAATATCATAAACTTTTTGTATACTATTGGGGTAGCTATGAACAGTTTTTTCCACAGCAAGAGAGGAATTCTTACACTCATCAATAAGCTGTAGATACAATCCTTCTACTTGAAACTTCTTTTCTTTTAATAAATAGGCAGCAACACTGCTATCTATTCCACCGCTGTGTCCTACATTTAACCTAATTGGTTTTGTCATATTATAACCTAAATTCAATTGTTTAGTTAAACATCTTATAAAATTTCTGAAATATTTTTAAATAATTCTTCAATTAAATATTCAGAAAACCAAAATATAAATAATGTGATAAATTTTATATCTTTCAATCGAAAAGTTAAAGCAAATTCTAATATTTAAATAATA
>JAXGTM010000062.1:0-11752 GCA_040774925.1 Atribacterota bacterium
AAGTAGTACTATTTTGTATAATAGAATATTTACTGTACAGTCCACTTTAATGGAGTTTTGGGGCTAGATAATATTAGATAATAAATGAAAAATGATGAAAAAAATATCTATTAAATAGCCCCATTTAATATGATGCCTGGAAACTTTTAAAATAGAGCTGCTAAAAATAAACTCTATAAAATTTACTAACTAGGGTGATTTAAAATATGACCGCCCCATTATGAGATGATTTAGACAATTAATGTATAATATGATAATATTTTCATATAATATTATTTCTATTTGCTTATATAAACTAAGGAGTGTAGTTATGAATGAAACAAAGTTTGTGACAGAGATAGCATCTAAAGAGGAAGCCTTTTCCCAGTGGTATATTGATGTGGTAAAAAAAGCAGATTTAGCAGATTATACACTGGTAAAAGGATGTATGGTTATTAAACCTTACGGGTATGCTTTATGGGAAAATATGCAGCAATGTCTGGATAGAAGAATCAAAGCCACCGGTCATAAGAATGCCTATTTTCCTCTTTTTATACCAGAGAGTCTGCTAAAAAAAGAGGCTGAGCATGTAGAAGGATTTGCTCCTGAAGTAGCATGGGTAACCCATGGCGGGGACCAAAAGCTAGAAGAAAGACTGGCAATAAGACCCACCTCAGAAGCTATTATAGGTAGCCTCTATTCCAAATGGATTAAGTCCTGGCGAGATTTACCTGTTTTAATAAACCAATGGGCAAATATTGTTCGCTGGGAAAAAGTAACCCGTCCTTTTTTGAGAACTACGGAATTTTTATGGCAAGAAGGACATACAGCACATAAATGTGAGGAGGAGGCAGAAGAAGAAACCGTAAAAATGCTAACTGTCTATAAGGACTACATAGAGCAGGATCTGGCAATACCTGTCATAATTGGAAAGAAGAGTAACAACGAAAAATTTGCCGGAGCTGTACATACCTACACTTTAGAAGCGTTAATGGGAGATGGAAAGATTTTACAGGCGGGCACTTCCCATAATCTTGGCCAAAATTTTGCCAAAGCATTTGACATACGTTTCCTTGATGAAAATCAACAGGAACAATTTGCCTGGACTACTTCCTGGGGCACCTCAACTAGATTGATCGGTGGGATAATTATGGTCCATGGTGATGAAAGAGGTTTAAAATTGCCTCCAAAGGTTGCTTCAGTACAGATTGTTATTGTTCCAATCCTATTTGATAAATCCAAGCAGGAAGTACTAGAAAAAGCCAGAATATATAAGGAAGCACTGGAAGAGAAGTTTAGTGTCGAGCTAGATGACAGAGACAGTTATACACCAGGATGGAAATTTAATGAATGGGAGATGAAAGGAGTACCGGTAAGGATAGAGATCGGGCCAAGAGATATTGCTAAAAATCAAGTTTTAGCTGTGAGGAGAGACAAAGGAACTAAAACTGTTATCAATGAGGAAGATCTTGTTGCCACTATTGAGAAGTGGATGGTAGATATCCAGAAAAATTTATTCCTGCAGGCTAGAGCAAATTTAGAAGAGAATATCAGATTTGCTGATGATTATGACAGTTTTAAAGAGATAATTGAAGAAAAAAGAGGTTTTATTAAAGCTTTTTGGTGTGGTGATGGAGAATGTGAGGAGCAGATTAAAAAAGAGACCAAAACAACGATTCGTTGTTTCCCATTAGAAGAACAAAATGAAAAAGGAAAATGTATTCTTTGTGGAAAAGAATCTTCCTCTATTGTCTATTTTGGTCGAGCATATTGATTTATAGAGATTTATCAAAAGAATAAAGTATTTATATATATTAAACTGCTTCAGGAGGTTAGAAGTAACAAATAATTATTTTGTATAAATTAATAAGTTAAGGAGGGTAGTAAAATGGAAAAAGAATTAATAGGGCATGTTATCGATTATTTTGCAAAGATTGGTGTAGCGGCTATAGAGGTTGAATCTGGAGAAATCAGGGTAGGGGATACTCTCTACTTTAATGGTCATACTACTGACTTTGAACAGGTGATTGACTCAATGCAAATAGAAAGAAACTCAGTGAGTTCCGCTAAAAAGGGTGATTGCATTGGCATAAAAGTACAGGACAGAGTTAGGGATGGAGATGAAGTATACAAAATACTGCCTTAAAATGTATAGTTTCATCAATAAAATTATCTTGTTATAAGAACTTGCTAAACTCAATATCAATTTTAATGTGTGTAGATTTTTGAGTTAAATTATATATTGTTAAAAGTTAATAAAAGCTAATATACTATTCATAAAAAAATAAATCATAAAAATAATAAAAATATTTCTTCATAAGATGAATTACATATCTGGATTTTAGGAACATAATTTAATCTATGATATATATTTAAAGAATTGTTTATAATAATCAGGGGGAATACTCCCTGATTATTTTGTTATCATTTCTTAATGATAAATAAGAGGTAAGTTTTCAGAAATTTAATTACTAAATTAATAGCAAAAGAGGATTTATGGATAAGAGGGAGAGAGAGGGAGTTATTCTAGTAATTATCTGTGCTCTAGTACATGCAGCACAACCTGTTTTAGGGAAATACATTATTTCCTCAGTATCACCACTTTTCTTTGCCGGTATCACGAACCTGATTGCGGCAGCAAGCCTTATAATAATAATAATTTGTAAAAAAGAACCCCTGTCATTATTAGTTGAAAAGAAATATTTTTTCTCAATCTTTATGGTAGGGATTTTGGGTACTACCCTATCAAATATTCTATTCTTTTATGGCGTTAGATTGACCAGCGGAATAAATACGGCTATTTTGCTACAGGTTGAATCTATTTATGCCATGATGATTGGTTATTTCTTCCTTAAGGAGAGTGTTTCATCCAAGCAAATTTTATCTACAATACTGATTATTTCAGGAACAGTATTAGTAGTGTACCATGGATCTTCTCAATTGAACCTGGGTGATATTCTTATTATGATAACACCTTTCTGTTATCAGGCTGGTCATTTTTTTAGCAAAAGATTGTTTCATCAAACTGATATTAGTCCCCTTTTTGTAGCTACTGGTCGAACTCTTTATGGTGGAGTAATATTATTTATATTAAGTATGTTTATGGGTGGTAATAATGAATTCCCGCTATTAGCTCAGAAAAATTTTCTTCTAATAGCGATTTTTTATGGAGTAGTGGTCTATGCTCTCAGCTATGTTACTTTTTTAGCTTCTATTCAGCGGATAAACCTTTCAAAAGCAACCGCAATAATTTCAGCTTATCCAGCTATTTCTATCATTATGGCACACTTCGTTCTAAAAGAAACTATTAGCTTTTATCAATTGAGCGGGTTTACAATTATATTGTTTGGGGTCTTCTATTTATCAAAAATAAAGAGTGAGCTACGTGAAGTGAGCTAATATTTTAAAAAGTGGTTGGTAAAAATATTAATATCAGAAACTACTTTCAGTAAATGTTCTGATTAAGACTAAAAGTGATTTGACAAAAAAATTGATTTGTTGTATAAGTATATTACTTCAAAAAACCTTTATTTAAAAATGGTATAATTCCAAAAAAAATTTATAGATTAAAAAGATTATAGGTAATTATATATGATCAATATTTGCTCCAAATAAATAACCTTTCTTATATCCATATCATATATTTATATTATTTAATCAATCTATTTTGAACTTATAAATAGGTTGCAAATATGTTCTTTATTTATAAATGGTTAGTAATATTCGTTATATGTTTCAATATATTATAGATGGAAAGGAGGTGAAAAACGTTATCTTTCTTTTTTTTATTTATGTTCAAGAATCAGTTAATAATTAAAAAATAACAAAAGAAGGAGAAAATGTTAGTTATGAAAAGAACCAGATTATTTTTAGCTATTTTTATGTTGGTCAGTTTTTTAATGATTGTTGGAGTTCAGGTATTTGCTGCAGAAGGTAAAACTTATAATTGGAAAATGGCTCAATATCATGCAGTTGGAACAATGTTAGATAAGGTAGCCGAAGCCTTCATTGAAAGATTAGAAAAAGCATCCGATGGCAGAATCAATATTAGATACTATCCTGGAGAATTATTGGGCGACTATATTATTCAACAGGAAGCAGTGCAAAGTGGCTCACTGGATTTAGCATTCACATATCCTATTACTAAGACCAATCCCAAATGGGACGTATTGGCTTTAGGTTATGTTGGATGGAGCGCCGAGCAGGCAGAAGATAGATTCAAACAGGATGGCTGGATGTTTAAAATTGTTGATGAAGTTGCCGCAGAATGTAATTGGAAATTATTAGCCATTGCACCTGGTGGAAGCGCTATGGGTGGAACGACTGTTATTTCCAATAAATCTTATGACCCCTTAGATCCTAAAGGTGTAAAATTAAGAGTTATGCCAGCTGAAAACCTCGTTACTCGTTATAGTGCACTAGGCTATAACCCGATAATGATGCCCTTCTCAGAAGTATCCTCTGCACTTGCACTAGGAACAATAGATGCTGCAGCAGGATGTATACCTCAGGAATTTTCTGTTTTCGGTGATGCTTTTAAATATGCTTATGCTGGAATGGATGACCAGACTGTTATCCCATTTATAATGAATTTAGACTTATGGAATTCTCTCTCTGAAGAAGACCAGAAAATAGTCTTAGAAGCTGCTGATTTTACAGATGATCCAGACTTTGGATGGGATGCCTGGAAAGAAGCTATCGAATACAGCTACAATGAAGAGCTATTACCATGGCAGATTCTTGTTACTTTAGACGGTGATGGCTGGGCTACTTTGGCTGAAAGAGCAAGAGATGCAGAATGGGCATATGTTGAGAAAATTGTTGGAAAAGAGATGATGGATGTTGTTAGAGCGAATGCACCTGAATTACCATGGGGCAAAACTCTTGATGAGATGAATTATGGATGGGGCAAAGTTCTTACAACTGAATGGTTAGTCAAGAGACAGGGCGCAGTTTACAACAATTATCCGCCTGAAGTAAAGAAATAAATAATATTTACAAAATATTATTTTATTGTATGTAGATCTAAATAAATCATTGGTGGGATAAATTCAGAAGAAAATGTCCCACCAATGATTAAATAACTTTCATTATTTAAATACAATATCTGAACTCACCTTGAAAAATGTTTTTAAGAATAACAAAAGAAGGAGTTAATGATAATTATGAGAAAAGTCAAATTATATTTAGCTGTCTTTATGTTGATTAGTTTTTTCATGATCGTTGGGATACAGATATTTGCTGCAGAAGCCAAGACGTATAACTGGAGAATGGCTCACTATCATCCAGTAGGGACTATGCTGGATAAAACCAGTGTAGAATTTATAAGAAGAGTTGAAGAAGCATCCGAAGGAAGGATTAAGATAAAATATTACCCGGCAGAATTACTTGGTGATTATATAGTACTACAAGAAGCTGTTCAGAGTGGTTCACTAGAATTAGCCTATGTTGGACCCGTTACTAAAACAAATCCAAAATGGAATATTTTTACAATGGGTTATATTGGATGGAATGCCGAACAGGGAGAGGAAAAATTTGGGAAAGATGGCTGGATGTTTGAAATCTGGGATGATATTGCGGAAGAGTGTAATTGGAAAATTTTGAGCATTGCCCCTGGTGGCAGCGCGGTTGGTGGGGAAGCAGTTATCTCCAACAAATCCTTTGACCCTTTAGATCCTCAAGGTATTAAACTTAGAGTCATGCCAACAGATAACCTGATAAAACGTTTTGAAGCATTGGGCTATAACCCGATAATGATGCCCTTTTCAGAAGCTTCCTCCGCACTGGCATTAGGCACAATAGATGCAGCTGCAGGATGTATACCTCAGGAATTTTCTGTTTTCGGTGATGCTTTTAAATATGTTTATGCTTTGCAAGATACCCAGAATGCAATCCCATTAATTATGAACCTTGAGCTATGGAATTCCCTATCGAAAGAAGATCAGGATTTACTCTTAAAAGCGGCTGATTTTGAAGGTGACCCTGAATTTGGATGGGATGCCTGGAAAGAAGCAATTGAAGTCAGTTACAATGAAGAACTTTTACCATGGCAAATTATAGTAACTTTAGATGGAGATGGTTGGGCTACTTTAGCGGAAAAAGCAAGAAAAGAAGAATGGGATTTTATTGAAAAAACGGTTGGAAAAGACATAATGGATAGAATTAGAGCCCATGCACCTGAATTACCCTGGGGACTAACTGTTGATGAGATGAATTATGGATGGGGAAAAATTTTAACTTCTGAGTGGTTAATTGAAAGACAGGGGGCAGTTTACACCAGTTTCCCGCCAGAGGTTAAAAAATAATTCTATTATTTTGTTTCCGAGGAATATTTAGAAAATAGGCGAGGAATGATGTGTAAATATATTCCTCGCCTATAGAATGCTCTGGATAACAAACAAAAAGGAGTGTGTGTTTTATGAGTGAGCAACAAGTTAGCAATAAACTGGTAAAATCTTTTTATTTTTTAGAAGACTTTATTGCTTCAACATCTATGATGATAGTATTAGTTTTTGTGTTGACCGCTACAGTATTAAGATATATTTTTAGTAAATCGATAATAGGGTTAGAGGAGTTAACCGTAGTAATTGCTTTATACTGCTATTTTATAGGAGCCTCTTGTTCCAGCAGAGAGGACATGCAAATAAAAGTCAACATAATAGATGAATTTATGGATAATTCGAAATATGATTACGTGTTTTTTCTTGTAAGAACTTCTTTATCCATAATAATAAATTTAATCTTTTTTTATGTTTCGGTAATTTATGGCAAATTTGTATTAGAAAAAAATTTAAATCTGTCACCATTAGGTTTTTCAAAAATTGTTGTTGTTGCCAGTATAATTATTGGATTTTTACTTATTTCACTGCATGAAACTGTAAGAATGATTAAGTATATAAACTCTAGATGGGGTAAGAACAAACAAAATTCTTTACAGAGTTCTGAGAAAGGGAAAAAATAAAAAATGAATGAAATAATGCTGATATTCCTTGGAGTGATATTGTTAATGATATTAGGAATACCTATTGCCTTTGCTTTTGCTATAGGCGGTTTTATTCTTCTTATTCTTTTTGATATAGAACCATTGTGGGCTACCATGCAAGGATTGCAAATGGTAAGTTCATTTTCATTATTGTCATTCCCTCTATACATATTAATGGGACAGATACTATCTAATTCAGGAATAGCTAAAAGAATTATTGATTTTGCAAATACTTTGCTTTACCGGATTAGAGGGGGAGTAGGAATGGCAGTTATAGTATCTAATGCATTTTTTGGAGCTATGTCCGGTTCGGCAATGGCAGCACTGGGAGGATTGGGGAGTGGCTTTTTAAAAATTATGGAGGAACAAAACTACACAAAGTCGTACAGTATTTCTCTCTTAATATCTTCATCAGTTTTATCAATAATGATTCCGCCGAGCGGTAATGCAATATTATTTGGTTTTCTAGGCAGATTATCAATTGCTCGCTGTTTTTTAACAGGCTTAGGTCCAGGTCTAGTTTTGATGTTCTTTTTATTACTTACTCATTACATTATTTCTCCCAAGTTTTGTCCTAAAGTGACAAATCCTCAAAAGGTTAGCAATAGTGAACACCTGAAAATAATTGGTAAGTCATTTAAAGAAAATTATCTTACCCTTTTTATTCCAGTTGTTGTTTTAGGGGTTATTTATGGTGGGATTGCTACTCCTACAGAATCTGCGGCAATTGGAGCGGCTTATGCACTAATACTGGGAGTACTTGTATACCGAACTATTAAGATAAACGAGATAGGTAAAATATTCTTAGATTCATCGAGACTAGTAGGTAGTGTTCTTATCTTGCTCTTCTTTTTTATGGTAATGAGCAGGGTACTGGTAATTGAACAGGTTTCAGAACACCTATTGGCACTAATATTGAAGGTCACTACAAATAAATTTGCAATAATCTTGCTATTAGCCCTTCTTTTAACTTTTCTGGGAATGATAATAGATGATGGCTCACTAACAATTATTTCGGCAATTTTGTTTCTGCCGATTGCTAAAAATATAGGGTTTGATCCATATCATTTTATGGCAATAACTGTAGTTTTTGCCGCAGTTGGCCTTATAACGCCTCCTATAGCAGCTCTACTATATCTCGGTGGACATATAGCAGGAGATTTGCCTTTAAAAACATTTATTACACCAACGTTATTATTCCTGTTGTGTGCTTTTTTGCCAACAGCATTGATAGTAATATTTTTCCCATCTGTCTCAACATTCCTACCCTATCTATTTATGGGTTAAAAATGTTAGTGTAAAAATTTGTATGAAATTTAAAAATAAATATTAAAAATACTTATATAAATTAGAGGAGAATTGATTTATGAGATTAGAGAATAAAGTAGCTATAGTAACTGGAAGTGGTTCCGGTATAGGGAGAAGTTCTGCTGAATTATTTGCCAGAGAAGGGGCAAAAGTTGTTGTAGCCGATATAGATAAAGTTGGAGGAGAAGAGACTGTAGAACTAATTAAGAAGAGTGGTGGAGAAGCCATTTTTGTAAAAACAGATGTTACTAAAGAGGATGAGGTAAAAAACTTAGTAGATGTTGCGGTTAAAGAGTTTGGTGGGTTAAATATTATTTTCAATAATGCTGGAATTGACCTGGCCCATACTGTTGTAGATACAAATGAGGATTCCTGGCAAAGATCGATAGATATCAATTTAAAATCTGTTTATTTAGGGTGCAAATATGCGATACCTCATATGATTGAGAATGGTGGAGCAATATTAAGTACAGCATCTGTTCTGGCACATGCTACCTCCCCGAATCAGGCTCCTTATACTGCATCTAAGACCGGAGTAGTTGGTCTGATCAGACAGATTGCCTACGATTATGCTAAACACAATATTAGAGCCAACACCATCTGTCCTGGTGATACCTTAACCCCCATGTCTAAGAAATTTTTCAGTGAAAAAGGAGACCCAGAAAAAGCGATGAAAGTATGGACAGATAAGATACCGATGGGTCGTTTTGCTCAGCCAGAAGAGATCGCCAGTGTTGCATTATTCTTAGTATCTGATGAGGCATCATACCTTACCGGTCAGTCAATTATTGTTGATGGTGGATTTTCTCTATAATTTTGACTATATTGCTTAAGTAAAAACTTGAGAAGTAATAAATATTAGCAAAGCAGGTGTTTAATGAGACTAAAGGATCGCATAGCAATTGTAACTGGTGGAGGGAGAAATATTGGAAGAGCAATATCATTATCTCTAGCTAAGGCGGGTGCAAATATTGTTATAGCAGATATAGATATAGATTCAGCAAAAGTAACCTGTCAGGATATTAGAGATTTAGGCAGGGATGCTCTTATCATTAAAACAGATATTACAAAAAAAGAAGAAATAGATAATTTAGTTAATAAAACAATTGAAAAGTTTGGCCGCATAGATATTCTTGTGAACAATGCGGGCATACAACTTGAAAAACAGAGACTGGAAGATCTGTCAGAAGAAGAATGGGATATCACTATGAAGATAAACTTAAAAGCCCCCGTCTTTTTGAGTCAGGCAGTAGCAGAGAAGATGAAATTAATCGGAGGAGGAAAAATTATTATAGTTTCCTCAATCTGTGCTTTTGTTTATACGGTTGATAACCTTGCCTACAATGTATCCAAAGCAGCTTTACGAGGACTTACCGGTCAGCTTGGAATGGATTTAGCCGAATATAATATCAATGTAAATGGTATAGCACCAGGCTTCATTGATACCAATTTTAACAGGCAAACGTTATCGGTAGAAGGTGCAAGAGAAAGAATAGCTTCAGGTATTCCTATCAGGCGATTAGGCCACCCGAAAGATCTGGCAGAAATGGTAGTTTTCCTGGCTAGTGATGATGCCTCATATATAACAGGCCAGACAATAATAATTGATGGAGGCCTGACGCTACCTTAGTATTAAAATGGAATATCCCATATAAAAATTTTAATGAAAGGGTAAAACAATGATTCTCAAATCATATAAAATTGGAGTTTCTGCCCCATTGTCAGGATGTGAGGGAGAACACGGGAAACAGATGGTTAGGGCTGTCGAATTAGCAATAGATGAATTTAACCAAAATAATAGAAAGCCCTATTCAATTGAAATTATTGTTGGTAATGATAAGGGTGAAACTGAAGAAGGAAAGAAAGTTGCTGAATCTTTTGTGTCTGATTTATCAATCATGGGGGTAGTTGGGCCACTGAATAGCAACCCTTCAGATGGTGCTGCCCCACTTTATAATCAGGCTGGTTTGGTTTGTATTACTAACGGAGCATCCAATGCAACTCTGACGACACATGGATATAAATCTTTTTTTAGAATTATTGCCAATGATGATTTTCAAGGCAGTGCTTTAATCGATTTCATTTCAAATTACCTTAAGGTATCAAAAATATCTATAATTAATGATAATACTGATTTCAGCAGTGGTTTAGGCGGACTTGTGCATGAAAAAGCATCAGCAAGAGGATTAAAGATAATTGACCATCTGGAAATTAGTTTTGGAAAAGAGGATTACAAACAAGAATTGTCTGCACTTGACCTTTCAAGCCCGGAAGTGATATTTTTTGCCATATTAGAGCCAGAGGGAAAAATAATATCCAGACAACTTAGAGAGGCTGGCAACAAGAGTATTTTTTTAGGAACAGATGCATTAAAACCTTCGAAGTTTTTATATACACCCGGTTATGATGTACCAGGCCCATATCATTCATGTGCTACAACTGATATTAACAGGGAAAAGTCTGCTTTTCATTTTGCTGAACTATTTGAAAAAAAATATAATGAAAAATATTCCATTTATACTGCTGAAGCATATGATGCGGCAAACCTGTTGATAAATGCAATTGATAGTACTGATGACCCTAACAGGGAAAATGTCTTACAGAAAATTAGAAATACAAAAGATTATCAGGGTGCTTCAGGGAAAATTACATTTACTGACTCTGGTGAATTAAAAGACCCTAAGATCTCTTTCTATTATTACAAAAATGGAGACTTGTGTTTTTTAGGTTTTTCAGATAGTTTTATTTAATTAATTAAACTTTCTAAAAAAGTTTTTCTGGCAGAAGTAGGCTGACAGATCTAAAGATGAATATTTCAATCGAAAAAGTACTAAAACGAGGTAAAAAAGATGAGTAAGAAACCACTTTTTATAAATTGTAAAAAAACGTATCGGAATCTTCTTTAAAAAAATTACCAGATAACTTGTAATTGGTAGCACTGATATTTCATCAATATAAACAACGTTAATTGGATTTTATTAAAAATGATTTCAATATAAAGGTACTTATAGTTGAAGGTACTGAGATGGATTAGACTTGTGACTTCAGTAGCAAGGCTAGATAACTTCAGAATCTTTAAGAAGGTATTGTTTTTACTAGTACGAGATTAGATTATTCATACACTACAGATTATAGAATCATAGATAGATGACAACTCAATACTACCTTATTCTATATAGAAATACATTTTTCAGTAATTAAAACAAATTAAGAGTGGTTTCTACATAAAAAACAATGAATAATGGTAAAGGGGGTGTTTTTATACGACTTGAAGTTTATGTTGAATGTACTTTAGGAATCAAAGTAATTAATTTGTTTGAATGCAAGGGATAAAAAAGGAGGATATTAGTCTATGCAATTTTATGAATATGAATTAGGAAATTTAGCAAATAAATTAGTAAGAGAAATATTTAAAATAAAACCGGGAGAGGAATTTGTTATTACTGGTGATACCAGGACTGATCAGCGTCTACTTGATGCTAC
>JAXGTM010000063.1:0-11678 GCA_040774925.1 Atribacterota bacterium
AATAGATAAAATCGTAGAGCCTACAAGTTTTAAACCAGATAGAAACGAATTAGAAAAAATAAACAGTAAAGAACCTGATATAAATGACTACAATTATGATGATTTAGAGATACCGACTTTTTTAAGAAGAAATAAATAAAATGCTCAGGGGAGTAATCTCCCCTGACCCTTCTTTCTATCCTACCTTACTACAAAATATTCTTTTTAATAATCATTAAGCTTGACATTGTATATATAGTGTTTTAGTATTAAAAATAGCACTAAATGTGGAGTGAAAAATGAAATGTCCCTTTTGTAACCACCTTGATACGGGTGTTATTGAATCTAGAATTATGGAGAATAAACAAGTAATTAGACGTAGAAGATATTGCAAAAAATGCAATAAACGATTTACTACTCACGAGAGAGTAGAGTTGATACCATTGGGTGTCATTAAAAAGGATGGTCGTAAAGAGCCATTTGATAGAGATAAGATAAAAAGGGGAATTTTAAGAGCATGTGAGAAAAGGCCTGTAAGCATCACCCAGATAGAGCAGATAGTAGATGAAATTGAAGAAAAATTAAAACAAAGAACTGATAATGAAGTAAAAACACGTGTAATAGGCCAGATGATTATGAGTAGATTAAAAAAATTAGACGAAGTTGCATATGTTAGATTTGCTTCTGTTTACCGTCATTTTGAAGATGTAGGTAGTTTTATTAGGGAAATTGATAAGATTAAAGTGATTAGAAAAAAGGGTAAGGGAGAAAAACATGGTAGAAATGATAAAAAAAAGAGAGGGTCATCTAGTTCCATTTGATAGGGATAGAATACATAATGCAATTATTAGCGCAATGGAATCGGTAGAAGAAAAGGATGAACTCCTGGCTCGTAAAGTAACAGATCATGTTATATATAAATTGGAACTAAAATTTGAAAAGAGGACTCCTACAGTAGAAGAAATACAGGATATTGTTGAAGAAAAACTTATTGAAACAGGTTTAACTAAAGTTGCTCGGGCTTATATAATTTACAGAAACAAACAAAATGAATTAAGAAAAAAGTTATTGGTCAGAGATAATGAAAAATCCTATAAAAATACCACAGAAATGTCTTTATTGGTTGCTACTCCGGCAAAAGAAACTTTGAGTGCCTGGGATAGGTCTAGAATTACAAATGCTCTTGTTAGAGAATCGCAAATCTCTTTATCTGTTGCTCAGAAAATTGCTAAAAAAGTGGAAGAGAAGGTATTAAATTTAAAATTCAATAATATCTCTACTGCTTTAATAAGAGAATTAGTTGACAATGAGCTATTTACATCTGGATTTGAGAAGAAATGGATGAAGCAAAAAGTCGTAGGGATGCCAATTTATGATTTGGAGAGGTTAATTCTGTCAAAAACAAAGGAGAACAGTAATATTGCTGCAAATAACCCTGAGGCGATTAATTTAGCAATTGCAGAAAATACTATAAAACAATACATGTTGCAGGAAGTATTCAGTGAGGGGGTTTCTGAAGCACATTTAAAAGGCATAATTCATATTCACGATCTTGGCTATCCCCGTATATATTGTTCAGGACACTCTCTGGAATATATTAAAAAATATGGTCTAGACCTGGAAAACCTTGATACTTCATCATCTCCGGCAAAATATGCACGTACCTTAACCGGTCATCTGAACACTTTTCTTTCATCAATGCAAGCTTATTATGCAGGAGCACTCGGCATAGCCTATCTGAACATATTTTATGCTCCTTATTTAGTAGATATGTCTTATGAAGAGATGAAACAGGAAGCGCAATACCTTATTTTTAGTGGCTCTCAAAATGCTTTTTCTAGAGGAGGGCAAAGTTTGTTCTTAGATTTTAACCTGCATCTCGGAATCCCAGAATACCTGAAAGATGTTCCAGCAATTGGTCCAGGTGGAAGATATACAGGGAAAACATATGAACATTATAAAAAAGAATCACAGCAATTTTTAAGAGCTTTAATGGAAGTTTGGGAAGCTGGTGATTCAAATGGTAAAGTTTTTGCTTTTCCAAAAATGGATTTACATATTGATGAAAATTCTTTCACTGATAATGATGAATTAGAATTGTTGAAATATGCCTGTAAAATAGCAGGTGAAAATGGTACCCCTTATTTTATTTTTGATAGAGACAGTATCTCTTTGTCTGCCTGCTGCAGGTTAAAGAATGAAATAACAGATATTGAAATGATAAAAAGCCCCGAAAAGTTAAGATTTTCTGGGATACAGAATGTAACCATTAATTTACCCCAATGTGCCTACAGAGCTGTAAGAAAAATGGGAGAAAAATCACTTTTCAATAAACAGGATCAATTTGGTTTATTTTTTGATGAGATTGAACATGCTCTAAAATTAGCAGTTATGGCACATCAGGAGAAAAAAACGTTTTTAGAAAAATTAATGAGCACTCCTGAAGCTCCTTTGTGGCAAGTTGGAAAAACAAGTTTTGATGGCAATCCATATGTTGATTTAGAAAAAGGTACATATCTCGTCGGGCTAATCGGATTAAATGAAGCTATACAGTTTTTGACAGATTATCAGCTTCATGAAAATGATGATGCATACCTTTGGGGTTTAAAAACTATTTCATTTTTGCATCTTAAATGTAAGGATTATAGTAGAATCTATGAAATGTCACTCTCACTGGAAGAATCTCCAGCTGAAAGTGCTGCCGGAAGATTGGCAAAAATTGATTTAAGAGAATTTCCTGAAAGTTCAAAAATAATCAAAGGAAGTATTGATGAAGATGAGTGCTACTATACTAATAGCATACACTTTTCAGCCTCTGCTGATATTGATCTGATTACCAGAATTAGAAAGCAGAGTAAATTTCATCCATTGATTAAAAGCGGAGCAATTATTCATGCCTTCATAGGTGAAAAAAAACCACCAACCGAAAGCATTTTTAATCTGATACATAAAGTTTGGAAAAATACTACGGCAGCACAAATAACTATTTCTCCAGAATTTACAATTTGTAACCATTGTCGAAAAGTAACCAGAGGTTTAAAGGATACGTGTGCAAATTGTAATAGCAACAATGTCTATGGCATTACAAGAATCGTCGGATATTACAGTAAGGTAAAAAATTGGAATAAAAATAAAATTGGTGAATTGAAGGATAGAAAAGCCGGCAATTATAAGATAATGTAGTTTTTTAAATTAGAAAGGTTAAGATAATAATGTTAAAAATGAAAGTATTTTGGCAAAAAGATTGTCCAAACTGCCCTATGGCTAAAGAAATTGGAAAGTTGATGGAGGAAGAGGTAAATGTAGAATACTATGATGTTGAAACTATTGATGGACTGTCAGAAGCTTGCCTGTTTAATGTTATGAGTACACCTTCTATTGTAATTGTAAATCATAAGAATGAAGCAATAGAATCATGGAAAGGGAAATTACCGGAA
Source organism: Atribacterota bacterium (assembly GCA_040774925.1). GTDB lineage: Bacteria > Atribacterota > Phoenicimicrobiia > Phoenicimicrobiales > Stramentimicrobiaceae > Stramentimicrobium. The sequence continues at coordinate 3,417 of JAXGTM010000063.1, forward strand.
ATTGATAATATCAGAAAAGAAATATTATATAGAAAAGAAAATCAATATTAAAAAAATAATTCATACATCTTTAATTGACTGGGAAGGCATGATTGTAGCTACTCTATATACAGGGGGTTGTAATTTTCGCTGTCCTTTTTGTTACAATGTTGATTTAGTCGCTAATCCAAACAGTTTAACATCAATTGATGAAGATTATATTTTTAAATTCTTAAATGAAAGAAGTGATTTTTTAGATGGAATTTGTCTGAGTGGTGGAGAGCCAACCATCTATAATGATTTAATTAAATTTTTGGTGAAGATTAAAAATTTAGATATGAAAATCAAACTGGATACTAATGGTGCCAATCCAGATAGTCTTGCTGAAATCATCAAAAGAGGTCTAATTGATTATATAGCAATGGATATTAAGACTTGCTTGCAGCCAGAAAAATACAAAAAAATCATCGGGATCAATGATAGAAGTATTGTGTCAAAAATAAAAGAGAGTATTAAATTAATTAAAAATTCTGGTATTGATTATGAATTCAGGACAACAGTAGTTCCCGTTTATCATGACAATAATGTTATTGAAGAAATTGCAAGAGGGATCGAAGGATCAAACCTCTATATTTTGCAAAACTTTATTTCGAATGAAAGGCTCCTGAATAATAATCTTTCTTATATTAACCCTTATTCTGTGGAGAAGATGAAAGAGTTAAAAAACGTAGCTGATAATTATGTAAAAAAATGTAAGATAAGATAAGATGAAAACAAAATACATTTTATTTTTATGTGATTATTTTCAACAGAATCATTTGGAAACTGTTGATTTATAATGGTGATAACAAAAATAATTTGTTTTTTTTGTATAGGTAATGGTATAATTACAAATGTTTTTAACATTCAAAATTGATTTACTATATTTTCTACCATTTCTAATATTGAAAATATTTGGGATACATAAATATTATATGGGTGAAAATAGAGTAATTAAATCCTTAAAAGAATTAAAATTATATTATCTTTTGATTAACAAATCATCTGTTTAACTAAAAATGGCGGAGTAATGATTTTTCATGCTCTGCCTTCTTCTTAAATATGGGTATATATGGCAAAGTATTAAAAATAATTTCTGTATTTGTATTTAGTCTATTATTCAAAAAAGAGGATATTTAATGAGAATTAAAGAGCATCCAATTTTAGATTTTAAGCATGACAAAAAAGTAATTTTCACTTTTGAAGGTCAAAAAATGGAGGGCTATAAGGATGAACCTATTGCAGCTGCTCTGGTGGCTGCCGGAATCAAGGTATTAAGTTATAGTAGAAAATTAAAACGTCCCCGTGGTTTTTTCTGTGCAATTGGAAATTGTTCATCTTGTCTGATGAGAGTAAATGGTATTCCTAATGTCAGGACATGTGTTACCAGATTAGAAGAGGGTATGGTTGTTGAAAGACAATATTAGAGAGGAAAAGAATGTGAAAGAATACGACATTATCATTATTGGTGGTGGACCAGCAGGGTTGGCAGCAGCAGTTACTGCTGCAAAAAGTAATGTCAGAATATTGTTGGTTGATGATGGGTTGCAGCTGGGAGGACAGCTTATTAAGCAAACACATAAGTTCTTTGGTTCAACTGACCAGTTTGCCGGGAAAAGGGGAATAGAGATAGCCCGTGAATTTGTGGAAGAGATAAAAAAATATTCTAATGTTGAAGTATCTGTACAATCTACCGTTACAGGATATTATGAAGATGGCGTTATTACTATATTAGAGGGATATAATGGCAAGGCTTTGATCAAAGTAAAGCCTCGGAGAGTCATAGTTGCCACAGGAGCCTCCGAAAATATGCTTTCGTTTATTAACAATGATTTACCCGGAGTATATGGAGCTGGTGCTGTCCAGACTTTGATGAATGTATATGGCGTAGTACCTGGAAAAGAAGTGCTCATGGTAGGTGCGGGAAATATTGGTTTAATAGTTAGTTATCAGTTAAAACAGGCAGGGATTGAAGTAAAAGCTATTGTTGAAGCTATGCCACATATTGGCGGTTATTGGGTACATGCCAGTAAAGTAAGAAGGATGGGTATCCCTATACTTACTCGATATACCGTAAAGGAAGTTTTAGGAGTGAATCAGGTTGAAGGTGCAATTATTTGTAAAATTGATGACCGATTCAACTTCATCTCTGGAGAAGAAAAAAAGTTTGATGTTGATACCATTTGTTTGGCAGTAGGACTTTCGCCTTTAACAGAAATACTCTGGCAGGCTGGTTGTGAAATGATTTACGTACCGGAATTATGTGGTTATGTAGCTAAAAGAGATAAAAATATGAAGACATCTATTGATAATATCTATATTGCCGGAGATGTTGCAGGGATAGAGGAGGCTAGTAGTGCTATGGTAGAAGGACAAATTGCAGGACTCAATGCCGCTGCAAGCTTAGGGCATTATCTGGATAAATATTCAGAATTGAATACTGCCTATCACAAACAGTTAAAACATTTAAGAAATAATAAGATGAGTGAAATTATTACTAGAGGTATAGAAAAAGCTAGCTTATAAATAAGGAGGCAAAAATGTCTATTGCTATAAATGGTGTGCCAGCGAAAGAAGAGCTGCAAAAAGTTATTCCATCTCAGGAGATCTTAAATAAAAAAGCTGTGGTTATTATAGAATGTTTTCAAAATATTCCTTGTGACCCGTGTGCTCATGCATGTCCATACGATGCTATTTTGCCATTTACTGATATAAACAATTTGCCCCTGGTTGATTATGACAAATGTATCGGCTGTGGACTATGTATTTCATCTTGCCCCGGGCTAGCTATTTTCGTAATAGATATGAACTATTCTTCTGAAAAAGCTTTAATCAAAATACCTTATGAAATACTCCCTCTTCCCAAAAAAGATCAGATTGTTGCAGGGTTAGATAGGGAAGGCAATAAAGTAGCTGATGTAATTGTGCAGAAAATTAATAAAACTAAAAATAAGACCTCGGTGATAAGTATTATTGTACCAAAGAGATTGGCAATGACTATTCGTAATATTAAGGTGGAGGATGTGGCAAATGGATGACAATACTATCATATGTCGTTGTGAAGATATTACCTGGGGAGAGATAAGAATGCAACTGGATAAAGGTTACTCTACTTTAGATGAGATTAAGCGTATTACACGTGCGGGAATGGGTCCTTGTCAGGGGAAAACCTGTCAAAGGATTCTATTACACGCCATTGCCCGTTATTTAAACAAAAAAGTAGAGGATATACCTTTATCTACTTTCCGGCCACCGACCAAACCAGTGCCTTTAGGTATTTTGGCAGGAGGCCAGGATGATAGATCAGGCTGATATAGTTATTATTGGAGGTGGCGTTCAAGGCTGCAGTATAGCCTATAATTTAGCAAAAAGAGGTCAAAAAAATGTAGTTATTTTAGAAAAATGTTCGGTTGCTAGTGGAGCATCCGGAAGATGTGGGGCGGGTTTTAGGCAACAATTTGGCACAGAGATGAATTGTATTTTAGCAAGAGAGAGTGTGAACATTTTTGGACAACTGAGTTCAGAGCTGGAATATGATATAGAATTTAACCAGAGTGGATACCTTATTCTCGCCTATACTGAAAAAGAGGTTTTACAATTTAAAAAGAATGTAAAATTAGCTGTCAGTCTGGGCATTCCAGCACAATTGATAACACCTGATGACGCCAGAGAAATAGTGCCGATTTTAAATACTTCTGGCGTAATGGCAGCAACATATTGTCCGACTGATGGTAATGTAAATCCTTTCAGAACAACCTTTGCTTATGCAGAAGCTGCTCAAAGACTTGGAGTAAAATTGTATCAATTTACTGAAGTTAAGAGAATTAATACAAAAAATGGCAGCATAAATTCTGTTGTTACTAATAAGGGTAGTATTTTGACAGATATAGTTATAAATGCAGCAGGAGGATACGCACGAGAAATAGGTGAATATGCAGGTGTTGAAATCCCGGTTTATGCTCAAAGACATCAGATAATGGTTACAGAACCAATCAGTCATTTATTTAAACCTATGTTGATGTCATTTTCACGAAATTATTATTTCCAGCAACTTCCGCACGGTAGTATTATCGGTGGATATGGCGATCCTGAAAACGAAATAATAGGACATAATATCGGTACAAGTTGGCAATTTGCAGCAACTATGGCAAAAAAAATGATTAATTTAATACCTGAGCTGAGTAATGTTCGTATGGTTCGCCAATGGTCCGGCTCTTATACTATGAGTCCTGATTCACAACCGATAATAGGTGAACACCCAAAATTAAAAGGATTTTATATGTCCGTAGGTTTTAGTGGTCATGGCTTTATGCTTGCACCAATTATCGGCATTATGTTAGCTGAATATATTCTTGATGGTAAGACGTCTCTTCCTATAGATAAATTGAGTATAACTCGCTTTGAACGGGGGGAGCTAATTCGGGAACCTTCAGTTGTTTAAAAGTTTTTTAAAAAAACAATTTAACATAGAAAATATTAAGTAAAACTGATAAAATTAAAAATTAATCGAAAAGAGGTGAACTATTTAAAATTGTAAGATATTATAACAAATATTACCCGGATAAATGGGTATTTTTATTTAAGAAAAAAGGAGGAAAAAATGTTTAAAAAATATTTCAGTACTGTAAATGTATTTTTAATGTTGTTTTTATGTTTGTTTTGGATAAATGTGGTTGCAGCAGATAAACCACCTGTTGTGATTGGTTTGCAGGCACCTATAACAGGGCCATATGCAATTGAAGGTGAAATGGCTAAACAATGTGTTGAAACCGTAGCTGAAATTATAAACAATAAAGGTGGAATACTGAATGGCAGAATGATTGAAATCAGAATTGCTGATGACGCATGCCAGCCAAAAGCGGGAGCATTAGCTGCAATGAAATTGGTTTCACAGAAAGAAGTTGTTGCAGCAATACAAACATATGGTTCATTCGTTGTCCTTCCTGCTTCTGATGTCTACGAGAAATTCAAAAAGGTAAATATTGCCTATGGAGCAACAGTAACCGACCTCACTGAAAGAGGTTTAAAGTATTTTTTCCGTACCTGTGGAAGAACTGATACTCAGGCGAAATTTTTTGCTGAACAAGTTGTACCTTTCTTTAAAGCAAAAAGAGTGGCTATTATGAACAACAGTACAAGTTTCTCTGTGGGATTGGCTAATGAGACCAGAGATGAATTAAAAAATGTTGAATTGGTCTATTTTGATTCAATTAACCCTGAAGAAACAGATTTTTCAGTTCCTTTAACCAAACTAAGAGAAACAAATCCTGATATACTATACTATACCGGTCATTTTCCTGAAGCAGGATTGTTAATAAGACAAGCACGGGATATAGGTATTGATGCTATATTTGTTGGAAGCGATGCAGTTATAAATGAGGATTTTATAAAGATTGCTGGTTTGGATTATGCTACAGGTTGTTATCAGACACAAGAAGCTCTAATTCAATATTTCACAAATCCAGAAGCGATTGAATTTAAAGAGGCTTATCAGGCAAAATACAATACATTGCCTTCAAGTCCATGGTCAGTCTATGCTGCTGATGCCCTGATGGTTCTAGCTGAAGCGATTGATAAAAGCGGTTCAACTGATTCTGATGTACTGGTTGATTATTTAAAAAATAAAATGGTTGAATTTCCAAGTATCACTGGCTCAATTGGATTTGATGAGAAGGGTGATCGTGTAGGGACAAGTATTAATCTTTATGTAGTAAATAATGACGGTACCTATTCATTAATAGATGTTGCACAATGAAATTTGTACTGAATGGAGTAGAGGTAGATGAAATTAATTATTGAACAGCTGATAAATGGACTAACAATAGGATCTTTTTATGCCCTGATTGCCTTAGGGTATTCAATGGTATATGGTGTAATGAAATTAATTAATTTTGCCCATGGAGACCTTTTTGCTCTGGGTTCTTATCTGGGTTATACCTTGTTAATGATAGGGATAGCCTCTACTACCTCTTTTTTAGGTGTATGGAGCGGAATGATTGCGGTTATGTTAATAACCGCAATCTGTTTAGGCTTTATTGGGACAATAATTGAGCGGATCGCCTATCGTCCCATTTACCCTTCTGGGAGATTGCCGGCAGTTGTTTCTGCTTTAGGTGTTTCTATTATCATACAAAACGGAATCATGATTTTATGGGGGGCTAGACCTCAAGCCTATACAGCTCAAATAATTCCGTCATCTACTTTTAGTGTCTTCGGTGTAAAAATAACCTTGATGCAAATAATAGTTCTGGCAGTATCTTTTGTCTTAATGGGTTTGCTTTACTACATAATACAGAAAACCACTTTCGGTGCTGCAATTCGAGCTTGTGCGTTAGATAGAGATATTGCTTCCCTAATGGGTATTAATATAGAAACGATTATCTTTTTTATTTTCGCGTTAGGGCCAGCCCTGGGCGGTATGGCTGGAGTAATGGTAGGTATGTATTATAGGAAAATTAGCTTCATTATGGGATGGAACTATGGTCTTAAAGCATTTACTGCTACTATTTTAGGAGGCATAGGAAATATACCAGGAGCTATGATTGGCGGTCTATTATTAGGAGTACTCGAAATGCTGGGCTCAATATATATTTCTACTGCATATAAAGATGTTTTTGTTTTTCTGGTATTAATAATTGTATTAATAATTCGTCCCACAGGAATTCTGGGTGAAAAAATAGCCGAAAAAGTATAATCAGGAAATATAAATGATAAAAATTAGAAATAATAGCATTAAAAAAAATTCATCCATTAATTTTATTTTTTGTCTGGTAATAATATTATTTTTCATTGTGATACCTTTTGTAATAAATGATTATTGGATAGATGTTTTATTTTATTTTGGTATTTATACTCTTCTGGGACTTAGTTTAAATATTGTTCTAGGTGAAGTGGGATTATTCGATTTGGGACATATGGGTTTTGTTGCTATTGGTGCATATGTAACAGCCATTTTTAATACAAAGTATGGTGTTCCAATTATAATTCTTTTACCTATAAGTGCAATTTCTGCCGGCTTGTTTGCCTGGTTGGTCTGTTCTCCTATTATTCATCTAAAAGGTGATTATCTATGTATTGTCACTATCGGAATGGGTGAAATCATCAGATTAACACTTAATAACAATCCTTTTGGGATTACTGGCGGTCCAAACGGAGTTTTTGGTATAGATTTCCCATCTTTTGGAAATCTATTTATTATCGATGAATCAATAAAATTCTATTACTATATCTGGATCATAGTCTTTATTACTATTATTGCTTTAAACAATTTACAGAATTCCAGAATTGGTCGTGCATGGAATTGCATCAGGGAAGATCAGATAGCAGCAGAATCTACCGGAATTAATGTAAGATATTATAAATTGCTGGCATTTGTGTTGGGAGCAGGGTTAGCAGGGTTAGCAGGGAATATTTTTGCCAGCAAATTAATGATTGTTTCGCCAGAGAGCTTTAATTTCATGGAATCCTGTCTACTATTTTGCATTGTTTTAATCGGAGGGATGGGTTCAATTCCCGGTGTAATAATTGGAGCAGCGGCTATAAGTCTCTTTCCTGAGATATTCCGTCCTTTTGCCCAGTACCGCATGCTCTTTTTTGGAATAGTAATGGTTTTAATGATGATTTTTCGGCCCGGAGGAGCGTGGCCCAGACAAAGAGGAAGAATTATACATGAACAATATTAAAATATTTTTAATTAGACTGGTATAATGATAATTATTTGAAAGGCAAACAATGAAGGAAATAAACAATGATAATATATTGGAAACAAGGGGGTTAACCAAAAGATTTGGTGGGTTAGTTGCTGTAAATAAATTTGACCTGAAAGTAGCTAAAAACAAAATAAGTAGTATTATTGGCCCTAATGGTGCAGGCAAAACAACATTATTTAATATTATAACAGGTATTTATCAACCAGATGAAGGAGAGTATTACTTTAAAAAAGAAAGTGCTTCTAAATTAAAACCTTATCAAATTCTGGAAAGAGGGATTGCTCGTACCTTTCAAAATATCAGGTTATTCCCAAATATGACTTGCTTAGAAAATGTCATGGCCGGGCAGCACGTTAGGAGCAGTTCAGGTTTGTGGAAATCTATTTTTAAAACAACATTTCATATCAAAGAAGAACAAGAAATAATAAAAATTGCAAGAATGAGATTAGACCAGGTAGGTTTATTGAAATACGAGAATGAACTGGCAAAAAATATTGCATACGGCAGTCAAAAAATGTTGGAGATTGCGCGAGCT
>JAXGTM010000064.1:0-11302 GCA_040774925.1 Atribacterota bacterium
ATATTAATTGAAATACAGATAGCCAAAGAAGCAGGATTATTTGACTATGAACAGGTTCTTAGTGGTGCCAAAGAAAAATTTATCCGTCGTCATCCGCATGTTTTTGGTAATGTCCGGGTCAATAATGCTGAAGAAGCTCTTTCGGTTTGGAAAAAGATGAAACAGATGGAAAAAGAAGGAAAAATATAATACTTGATTATATTGGTCTTTTCTTTGTAAATAAAAGGAGGTCTAAATGCAACTAAAAACCTTACTCACCAAAAACAAATTGGAGAAGTATCTCTGGATTTTCTCCGTTGTTGGAATTACTATTTATTTCTTACTGCTAATGTCATTTAAAACTTATTGTTCAGACAATTCATATCTGAGTATAGATGATTGTATAAGTATTGCATTAGAGAACAATTTGGGTTATCAGATTTCTCAAAGTAAAGTCGAAGTAAAAGAAGAGCAGATAAAAGAAGCTAAAGGTGCTTCAAAAGTGAATGCAAAATTCATGGGTGGCTATGTAAGGATGAATGATTCTCCTGATATGGATAGCATAGCTGAGGGCGATTTTAGTTATCTTTATTCTTCCGGACAGGCAATTCCCCTGATTTCATTTAATATGTCAAAGGTATTGTACAGTGGCGGCAAAATAAAAACTTTTATTAAACAGGCTGAGACAGAGCGAACTATTGCAGAGAATGAGCTGGAAATAAGCAAACAGGATCTTATTTATAAAGTAATTGAAGCTTACTATAGAGTGTTACAGGCAGAAGGTCTTACTAAGGTAAGTGAGCAGGCTCTAACACAAATAAAGGCACACCTTGAAACATCACGGTCTTTACTTTCAGAAGGAATGATTGCACCAATAGATTTAAGCAGAATTAATTCTCAACTTTCTCGTCTGGAACATAATCTTATCAAAGCAGAGAATGGCCATATGCTTGCAATGTATAATTTGAACGCAACGATGGGAATTCCTTTAGAGACAAAAATAAAGTTGCAAAACAATCTTTTTTATGAAGATTGCGGGGTTACTCTGGAAGAAGCGCTGGAATCAGCAAGGGAAAACCGGCCAGAAATATATAAAATCAAAGAACAGAAAGATATAATGAAAGGGATGGTCACTCTAGCTAAAAGCAACAGATTACCACAGATTGTAATGAACATGGAATCAGGTATTGCCGGTTGGAAAGTTACAGTGGCGGGAGAGATTTCCATATTTGATGGAGGGATAAATAAATCAAAGATTAAGCAGGCAGAGATAAATTTATCGCAAATTGAACATAGTGAAAAACAAATTGAGCAATTAATAGAATTTGAGGTTCGTTCCGCATACCTTAACATGAAAGAAGCAGAGAAACTGGTTAAAGTAACAGAACAGGGTATTGCAGATTCTGTTGAGAGTTTTCGTATTTCTCAGGTAAAATACAATGAAGGTATTGCTACAAATATTGAAGTGATTGATGCTCAGAGCGCTTTAATTGAAGCAGAAACCAATCATTTAAATGCTCTGTATAATTATAATACAAATAGAACTGCTTTAATTAAGGCTATGGGCTTGTTGTAGTGTATTGGTATTCATTCTTTATGCAAGACAGGAATGAATGACATTCTGAACAAACATAAAAACTACTTACTTTTACCATATTTATAGTTATTTTAGAAATAATTATTTTAGAAGAAAGAACATCAGTCTGGTTAATGTCTGTTTATAAATTAAAACATTGTTCCCAAGAAATTACTCAGGAAAGGGTCTTTTTATGAAAGTTAATAAACGCAGGATATTTTATGTAATAGTCTTAATTATTGTCATTTCACTTTTTATTCAGACATCAAACCGAATTTTCAAAAAAAGAGAAGAGACAGCATCATTGCCCCAGGTTCAAACAGAAAGGATTGTTCCTGTACAGGTTACAAATATCCAACGTGGTGAAATTAAGTCTTTTCTTACCGTATCAGGATTGGTTGAGCCAAAAGAAATAGTCCGGGTATTTGCTAAAAGCCTGGGTCAGGTAAGAGAAGTGCTGGTAAGCGAAGGGGATTTAGTAGGCAAGGGAGATATCCTGATGTATCTTGATGATGAGCAGATACGTCTCCAGGTTGCTCAAGCAAAAGCAAATTTAGATGTAGTGCAATCTTCCCTGGAAAAGATAAAAGCTGGTGCCAGACCACAAGAGATAAATCAAGCGGAAGCAGCCGTACGTCAGGCAAAGATAAGTCTCGATAGCACAGAAGAAAATTTTCAAAAAATGAAGAAATTATTTTCTGAAGGTGCAATCTCCGAACAGCAGTTAGACCAGGCTAAAAATAATTATGAAATTGCAAAAGCTCAATTTGAAGTCACATCAGAAAGTTTAAAACTAATTACTGAAGGAGCATCCCTTCAGGATATAAAAACTGTTGAAGCACAGGTTAGGCAGGCTCAATCAGCTTTAGAGCTAGCACAATCCCAATTGAGTAATAGTATTATAAAAGCTCCTATAGGGGGGAAAATCAGTTCTATTTCAGTTAAAACAGGAGAAATGGTCTCCTCCACAATACCTCTGCTATCTGTATTTGATACGAGTGAACTCTTTGTCAAAACAGGAATATCAGAAAAAGATATTGCTACAATTAATATTGGACAAAAAGCAGAGATTTTCATTGATGCTTTTTCTGGAAAAAATTTCCTGGGGGAAGTAATCAACAAGGGAGTGATGGTCGACCCAATATCTAAAACTATGGAAATAAAAATAAAAATTGTCAATTCAGATATAGATATTCCTATTGGGATGTTTGCCAGAGCAAATATCCTTATTGCAGAAATACCAGAGACTTTTATAATACCCTCTACTGCTCTCACCAGAAAGGCAGATGGTTTGTATGTCTTTGTAGTGGACAAAGAAGAAGATATTGTAGTAAAAAGGCCGATAACCATAGGGATAACACAGGGTAATCAAGTTGAAGTTATAGGTGGCTTGCAGGGTGATGAAACAGTAGTGATTTTAGGGAACATAGCCCTGGAAGAAGGAGACCGGGTAAGAATTATCAACAGAGAGGTTGTAGAATGAATCTTCCCAAATTTTCTATCAAGAGGCCTGTTACTATTTTAATGCTCTTTATAGCTTTAATATCTATTGGATTTGTTTCATATCAAAGACTTGGCCTGGATTTATTACCAGATATGTCTTTCCCTATATCAGCGGTAATGGTTTCTTACCCAGGTGTTGCTCCTGAAGAGATAGAATCATTGATAACTATTCCTCTAGAAGAAGTTCTTAGTACTATTCACCGTATTGACAAGATAAGTTCTGTTTCCCGGGAAGGAAGTTCAGTTCTGCTTTTATCTTTTCAATGGGGAACAAATATGGATATTGCATCTTTAGAAATAAGAGAGAAGATTGACCAGATAAAAGTGCTGTTACCTGAAGATGCTGGTGACCCCAGTGTTTTTAAATTTGATCCATCCATGATTCCGATTATGGTGTTGGGAATGAACTCAGAAAGATACGGACTTGATGAGCTGGAAAAATTTGCCAGAGACATAGTTAAACCACGTTTAGAAAGACTGGAAGGAATAGCACTGGCTTCGGTTAGTGGCGGTTTACAACGAGAAATATTGGTTTCAGTTAATGGTGCGAGGCTGAGAGATAACAATATAACATTGGATAATGTAGTTATGGCGTTAAGGAGTGAAAATATCAATTTACCCGCTGGTACTTTAAGGGAAGGCAATATAGATTTTCTGATAAGAACACTGGGACGCTTTGAAAGTATTGAGGATATTAAGAATGTAATTATTTCTAATGTACAGGGTAATCATATTTATTTAAAAGAAATTGCACAGATAACTGACACCTTTAAACAACAGAACATAGAGGCTTTCATCAATGGTTTTCCAGGTATTTCTTTTAGTTTACAGAAAGAATCCGGTTCCAATTCAGTTATTGTTGCTAACAGGGTTAATAACGAATTAAAAACCATCAATAGACTGCTCCCGGGAGATGTACGTTTGATGACAGTCTTTGATTCGTCTGATTTTATAAAAAAGACTATTGCTGAGGTTGCTAATAATCTTCTCATTGGTGCTGTATTAGCCATGTTTATTCTCTATGTCTTTTTACACAACTTTAAAAGTACCTTAATCATTGGGTTATCAATTCCAATATCTGTAATTTCTACCTTTACTCTGCTTTATTTTAGCAATTTGACTCTGAATATGATGACATTGGGAGGATTATCTCTAGGTGTGGGTATGCTTGTTGATAATTCAATAGTAGTTTTAGAGAATATATTTCTACATAGAGAGTTAGGTGAAGATGCTGCTCTGGCAGCTGAAAGTGGGGCTAATGAAGTTGGAGAAGCTATAACAGCCTCTACACTGACTACCATAGCTGTTTTCCTTCCATTGGTATATGTTTCAGGGGTTGCTGGAGAATTGTTTAAAACCATGGGTCTTACCATAACTTTTTCTCTTTTAATGTCATTATTTGTAGCATTAACTCTTATACCGATGTTATCATCTAAACAAAGATTAACTGACAAAGAAATAGTTTATAAAGAATACTCTAAGGAACAGAGCGATCCAGCCTCTTTTTCTGATAAAAAAGCAAAGAAAAAAGGACTTTTTGCTTTTGTCATACAGGAATATAGTTATCTGATAGGTTGGTCCTTGAGACATAGAGGTATAGTAGTTATTTTAGCCATAATTATTCTTATAATATCATTCTCTTTTTTAACCCTGTTAGGTACTGAGTTTTTTCCAGCTATGGATCAGGGTAATTTTAATATAAATATATCATTACCTGTAGGAACAAATTTCGAAATAACTAAAAACATCACCAGAGAAATTGAGAAGGTGATAGCAGATATTCCGGAAATAAAAGATATCTTTACTACTGTAGGTAGCGGGAGCACTATGGGAATGGGAACATCCTCAAATAATGCTACCATTATGGCTACATTAATAGAAAAAAATAAAAGAAGCAGAGATAGTATTGCGATTATTTCAGAATTAAGAGAAAAAATAGGAGAATATCCTGATACCGAAATTAATTTTAGTGAGCAGAATCTATCTTTTTCATCCGGCTCTCCTCTTGTTATTAATATAGCTGGAGATTCTATGGAGGAATTGGAATTTATTGCGAGTAGTGTTATTTTGTTATTGTCGGAGGTAGAAGGGGTCTATGATTTACAAAGTAGCCTTGAGGACATTCGGCCTGAGTTGCACATAGTGATGGATAGAGAAAAAGTAAACCTTTTTGGCTTGAGTACCGGACAGGTTGCTTCCAATATACAGGGAGCTCTTTTAGGTAAAATTGCTGGCTATTACCAGGAGGGTGGAGATAGATTTGACATAACCGTAAAATTGGAGAAGAGTGAACATGGTGAACTTATGGAACTGGAAAATATGATAATCAGTTCAAATTATGGTTTGCAAATCCCCTTAAAAGAAATCGCTGAAGTAAAGGTAGGTTTAGGTCCACAGGGGATTAACCGAGAAAATCAACAGAGGCAGATAGCAGTATCAGGAAACATCAGTGGAAGATTTTTGGGAAGTGTAATACAGGATTGTAAAGAAAAGTTAGATTTACTGGTTTTACCCGATGGTTATCATTTAGCTTTTGCAGGAGAACAGCAGGAAATGGTAAAATCTTTTCGTGAACTATTTTCTGCTTTAATCCTCTCTTTATTCTTGGTTTATATGATTATTGCTGCACAATTTGAATCATTATTGTTTCCATTTGCAGTAATTCTTTCAGTTCCTTTTGCTTTTATCGGGGTTATTATGGCACTAATGTTAACAGGAACAAGTCTCAACGTTCTTTCTCTTATTGGTTTAATAATGTTAGGTGGAATCGTAGTAAATAATGCTATTGTCTTAATTGATTTTATTAATCAGTTAAGAAAAAAAGGAATGCAGCGAAATGAGGCAGTTATTCAAGCTGGAAAAACACGATTACGGCCAATCTTAATGACTACATTGACTACCGTATTGGCCATGGTTCCCATGGCCTTTGCTACAGGGGAAGGGGCAGAAATGAGAACTTCTCTTGCCATAACTATTATGGGTGGACTTACTTCATCTACTTTTTTAACTTTAATATTTATCCCTGTATTCTATTCTTATCTGGATGATTGGGCAAAAAAGTTACATATTCAATTTTAAGATGATTATTTTATATAAATCGTTTTTTAGATTGAATAAAAAATATTTATGGTGAATTCAATAGTTTGTTAATATAATTGGACGGGGAATTGAACCTTTGCCCTGACGCCTATTGAATCAATAATTTTTTTAAAATTAGTTTAGATATTTCAATATATGTTATATAATAGAAAAAGAAAAATTTTTGAAAACGATAATTAAATATTTTCGTTCTCCTGATATATGAAATTATTTCAGTCTATATATTCAAATCAGTATTATATTTAAGGAAAATTGAGATAAATAAATCTCTGGGAGGGAAAACAAGTTGAGAAATATAACTGAGAATAAATGTTCTTTATTTTTTTTATTGTTTGTACTGCTGTTTTTCATACTTTCTTCTAATACATCTTTTGCCCAGAATAATGGTGGCAGAATTACAGCTATTGTAGTTCGGGGTAATGATAATGTTGATACAAAATTTATAGTATCAATTATATCATCTAATATCGGAGATCTCTTTTCCAAAGATAAAGTTCAAGCAGATATGAAAGCAATATTCGAATTGGGTTATTTTCAAGATGTACAGGTAAAATTAGAACCATTTAGAGATGGTTATCGGGTTGTATTCCAGGTCAAAGAAAATGCACTGATTAAAGATATTGTCGTTGAAGGAAGTACTATTTTAAAAGAGGAAGAGATTAAAAATGTCATGGTTTTACGCGTAGGTCAGGTGTTTTCTCAAAAGATACTTCAGAATGACCTAGATAGAATTTCTCAACTTTATAAAGATAAAGGATTAATTTTAGCACAGCTGGAGGAGTTTGATTTTAACCAGAATACAGGAATTCTCCTTATCAAATTAGCCGAAGGAATAATTGAAGAGATCAGGATTAGTGGTAATGAAAAAACTGTTGATAGAGTAATAAAGCGAGAATTGGATGTTGAACCAGGAGAACTATTCGATTTTAGTAAAATAAGAAAATCACTTCAGGATATCTATAATCTTGGTTTTTTTGAGGATGTATCCATGAAATTGGAGCCTGGCAGTGAAGAAAACATGATAATTGTTGTCATTGAAGTTAAGGAGAAAAGTACAGGATTACTTGGTGGTGGCGGTGGCTATAGCACCGGCGAGGGCCTGTTCGCCTATGCCAGTATTAAAGAGACCAATCTATTTGGTAGTGGGCAAAGCATAGAGGCAAAATTGGAAATAGGTAACCGGACTACTTACAGTCTTTCTTTTTACGAACCATGGCTGGGAAATACCCCCACATTTTTTGGCTTAGATGTTTATGATACTTTTGTAGAGATAAATAAGAAAATTAATGGTGGAGAATCAAATTATGAAATGCAGAGAATAGGTGGGAAACTGACCTTCGGCCGAGTATTCAAGGAGCATCTCAAAGTAGGTCTGGAACTTAAAACCGAAGAGGCCAGTTATAATCTGATCTCTGGTGAATTACCGCATAATGTGCAAGAGGGTATAACTAACAGTTTCCGCCCAATATTCATATATGATACTCGTGATGATCGCTTCAACCCCAAAGAAGGCTGGTTCGGTACCGCCTCTATTCAAAGTGCCGGTGGGTTTTTAGGCGGAGATTATGACTATAGAAAATACGATCTGGATTTACGTACATATCTTTCTACAGATTTCTTTAAAGACGACTATGTAGATGAAACGACGATTAGTAATACTATTAATCAGGGTGTTTTGGCTATGAGAGTGGTTGCGGGAATAGGGAGTACATCATTGCCTTCATTTGCTAAATATGAAATTGGTGGACTTGGTACCATAAGAGGATATGAATACAAAGAGTTTACTGGTGATAATTCCCTTGTCTTTAATATAGAATACCGTTTTCCTTTAGCAGATAATTTACAGGCTGTTGTTTTTGCTGATTGGGGAAATGCATGGAATTATGGTGAACATTTTGGTTTCGGAGATTTAAAGTTCGGCAAAGGTGCTGGTATACGTTTTGATACTTTCCTTGGTCCAATCAGTATTGACTATGGTTTTGGAGATGATGATGAAGGAAAAGCTTATTTCAGTATAGGGCATACATTCTAAAAGAAAGAATAAAGATATTTAGACCGATAAAATTTTAGTTAACAGGATAAGCTTAATTCCCTATCGTTGTAATTTAAATAAGTGTTTATTATTTAATTTAAAAATAGTATATAAATAACCATAACATGATTAAATTGTTTAGGTATAAATTAAGGAGGAAAATTACTTATGATTTTTAGCTTGAAGGCAGGAGGGATAGGTAGAAACAGAGCTATCCTATCGCTAGCACTAATTATTTTTTTAATTACATTTTTTACTATGGGGGCTATGGCTCAAAATATCGGATATGTCAGCCTTACTAAGGTTACCGCTAGCCATCCTAATACTGAAAAAATTAACCAGTTAAATCAAGAATTAAGGACAGAACTGCAGGCGCGTCAGGCAAAGCTTAACGAAGAAGGAAAAGGGTTGGAAGAGACAGACCTTAAAAAACTAGAGGAAAAATTCAATGCAGAGTGGGACCCTGTTAAGCAAAAAATACTTTCACAAATGCAGGCTTTACAGGCAGAAAGAAACTCAGATATATTGCAAGCCATAAAGGCAATAGGCGAGAAGGGGAATTATTTGACTATTATAAATAGCGAAGTTCCTGTATTTACCGGTAATGAACTTAATGAGTATCCGGTCATTTTGTATGGCGGAGAAAATCTTACTCAGGACGTAATTGCTGAAATACAGAGAATTGCCGCAAGTAAGTAATCTAAATCATCTTCGCATAAATATCAATGTGAAAAAGTGCAAATGTGTTAATTATTATTAAGTGGGTTTAAGTGATTGCCAGAACTAATTAACCTTCAGGAGAATTATTTGGAAAAGATTTGGACCGAGAAACTGCTAAAGGTTTACCGTAAGCGTAAAGTTGTTAATGAGGTCAATATAGAGATTAATAGAGGAGAGGTAGTTGGTTTACTCGGCTCAAATGGGGCTGGTAAAACAACTACCTTTTATATGATAGTAGGATTGATTCATCCTGATCGGGGTAAAGTTTTTTTTAAAGGAAAAGATATTACAAATACCCCAATGTATTTACGCTCCAGAATGGGATTAGGTTATCTATCTCAGGAACCATCTATCTTTCGTAAATTAACTGTTGAAGAAAATATTCTCTTGATGTTAGAGGCACTTGGAGTTGAGCGTTCTGAATGGAAAGCTCGATGTCAGAATATGCTGAAAGAATTAGAAATTGAGCATCTGGCTGACTATAAAGGATATATGCTGTCAGGAGGTGAAAGGCGTAGGGTAGAAATAGCCCGTACTTTAGCCAGCTCACCTTCTTTCATTCTCCTTGATGAGCCATTTACCGGGATTGACCCTATAGCGGTTTATGATATTCAAGAGATAATTGGATACCTCAAAAGAAAAGGTTTTGGTATCCTGATTACTGACCATAATGTGCGGGAAACCATGAAGATTACTGATCGTACCTACATCATGCATGATGGACAAATATTAGCCTCTGGTCTTCCTTCAGAGGTTGCCAGTTCAGAAATAACTCGCAAATATTATTTGGGTGAACGTTTTACTTTATAAAAACATTAAACTTTAAATTACTGACTTTGGATTTTTATAGGATTAAATTGCATCAAAAAACCATTGAGTACAATTATATAAACAGATTTTTATTTTTAACCTTATCATTTTAAATTTTTTATCGGCATCAATACATAAAATTTCTGTCTACCTTTCTTTATGAACAAGGTATCGATAATTTTGACATCCTTATCTACTTTCACTGTAGCTTATTTATCTAAATACTTAATATGCTATTAATCAACGGTCAAAGAAAGTCAGACTTTTTATCAAATAAAGGAGTCATCAGGAGTAAATCTCCCTTACTGTAATGTATAGTATCATCTTAATTTTAACCCTTATCATTATCAGCGGTGTAATAGCTTACATTGGTGATTTAACTGGATTCAGGGTCGGCAAAAAGAAGATTAGTATTTTTGGCTGGCGTCCACATAGAACTGCTGTATTTGTCACTATATTAGCAGGGATAATTATTTCCATCCTTACCATTTCCATTCTGTCTATTCTCTCCAAAGATGTCCGTACTGCTTTATTTGGTCTTGATGAACTAAAGCAGAGACAAATAGAACTTACTCAGGAGATTAAAGTAAGAAATGTGATGATCGAAGATGCCCGCAGAGAATTAGAAGAAAAAGCAATAGAATTAGAAGAATTAGAAGAAAATTTTTTAAAACTGAATAAACAGATAGATCTTCAGACCGGGCAATTGGAATCATTGATAGATACCAGACAAAGATTGACCGAGGAGAGGGATAATCTTCAACTTGAAATTGATGAATTACAGGAAACAACGAAAGCCTTAACATCCGGAATCAGCTGGTTAAGAAGCGGAGATATTATTATTGATCAGGGTGAAGAAATAGCTCTTACTATAATTGAAGGCGGTATACCAGTTGACAATATAGAACAGGAATTATTCAACCTTCTTAGCCAGGCAACCGGAAAAGTTTTGGAATTGGGTGCAGAACCTGATGAAAAGACGGGGCAGGTGCTTATTATTTCAAGAAGAGAATTTGATGATTTAATTCAAAAAATCAGTAATAGCGAAGATGAATTGGTTATACGCATACTCGCATCTATGAACGTCATAAGAGGAGAAGTTGTTATAGCCAATTTTGCTATTTTGGAAAACAAACTTGTCTTTAAAAAAGATGAAATTATTCTCTCTGAAGAGATTCCTGTTATTAATGATCCTAAAGAAGCTGAAAACAGACTTTTTTCAATTCTACGTAAGGTCAATCTTAAAGCCCTTCAAGAAGGAGTCATTCCTGAACCGCGTACCAGTTTAGTAGGCACAATATCTGCGGTAAACTTATTTGAAATGGTTAGAGACATTGTGCAAAGTGAAAACAATTTAGAAATTATAATTACTGCACTAAATGATACATGGACAACCGGGCCTTTTAAAGTGAAGATGGAAGCGAAAAGGATCATACACTGATATCATTTTATGCTATACAAAGTTTGTATTTGCTAATGGTTTTCTGAATTAAGAATATGTTTTCCTAAATATTATTTTTATTATCTAATAATTTAAGAATTATCGAAATTGTAATAATTAATATCCAAATAATATACAAAAT
>JAXGTM010000065.1:0-11277 GCA_040774925.1 Atribacterota bacterium
AAGTAATTTGATTTTCAAATATATCTTGCGCACAAATTGTAATATTGTATTTATTTCCATCAAAAGTTAGTTTAAACTTTCTAGAATAATTACTAATAAACTGTTTAGTTAACTTAGATATTTTAACCTTTTATACTGTAAAAGTCAAATAATACGCATTTCTTAATGATCTCTATTTACCTTAATTACTAGTTTTATATTTATCATAAATCGCTTGAATAATAGAATTAGAAAAACCCTGTCGTCTTAACAAACGGATTATATTGTGAGGCTCGGGTTCAACATTTTTTGATTTTAATGACAGCTCTTTCTTTTCTATTAATTCCTCTGCCAGTTCTTTTTCGTCTTTAAAATTTTCGAAATAAAAGTCGAGAATATTATTGATAGTGTTATTGTCAATTCCCTTTTTAAATAGTTCATTCTCTAACCTAATTCTACCCGCAGGTTTTTTATTAATTTGGTATTGAATCCATTTTAGCGAGAAATCCCAATCATTGATAATATCCCTTTCTTTAAGGAGATTAACAGCATCTTCGATAATGCTATTGTCATATTTTTTGTCAGATAATTTTTTTTTAACTTCCCATTCTGATCGCTTTCGGTATGATATGTATTGAATTGCATCATTTAGGGCACTCAACAAATTTGAATCATAATTAATCGTTTCCAGAACATCTTGAGAGATGATTTTTCCGATATAAAGATTTAATGCAGCAACAGTCTTATAATCAGTAACCGCAAATAAATGATGATCGATATGTATTTCGACCATTTTTTGATTATTTTTGTGTGTATTGATATCAGTTATCTGAAATTGTTTGTTCATCTTCAGAAAAAATATTTTCTAGATTAGGTAGATTGGTCGCTTTTAATATTTTCTTTTCAATTTCTCTGGCTAATTCAGGGTTTTCTATCAAATAATTCTTTGCATTCTCCTTTCCCTGTCCTAATTGCTTCTCATTATAAGAAAACCACGTACCTGATTTTTGTATTATTCCAAATTTATTTCCCAGATTAAGTATATCTCCTTCTTTCGATATACCTTTTCCAAATATAATATCAAAATCTGCTTCTTGAAAAGGAGGAGCCATCTTATTTTTAACCACTTTTACCTTGACTTCAATCCCTATATTGTCTTCATTTTTCTTAATTGAAGCTTTCCTTCTTATATCTAATCTAATTGAAGAATAAAATTTTAAAGCCCTACCACCCGGAGTTGTTTCTGGATTTCCAAATACTATACCAATTTTTTCTCTTATCTGATTAACAAAGACAGTTGTTGTGCGAGATTTATTTATAATCGCTGTTAATTTTCTAAGTGCTTGTGACATAAGACGTGCTTGTAAACCCATAGAAGCATCACCCATGTCACCTTCTATTTCAGCTTTTGGAACCAGAGCCGCCACTGAGTCTATAACGATAATATCAACAGCATTGCTTCTTACCAGTGATTCGGTTATCTCTAAAGCTTGTTCTCCAGTATCTGGCTGAGATATGATAAGCTCATCTATATTAATACCAATATTTTTAGCATAGACTGGATCTAAAGCATGCTCAGCATCAATAAATGCAGCTATCCCCTTATTTTTTTGGGCTTCTGCAATCATGTGTAAAGCTAAAGTAGTCTTTCCCGATGATTCAGGACCATATATTTCAACTATTCTCCCCCTTGGCACACCACCAATTCCAAGAGATATGTCTAACGCCAGGGAGCCAGTGGATATGACATTGCTCCCTGTGACTTTAGGCCTATCACTAAATTTCATTATAGATCCTTTTCCAAAGCGATGTTCTATACTATCCATGGCCATTTTCAAGGCTTTCTCTCTTTCTGAGATATTATTCTTGTCCTCTTTCATAAATGCTTATTCTCCTCTTTGCAAATTATTTCTTTTGATTATATGTTTAGGATAATAACTATTATTTCTAAAATAATTATTTATCTTATCTCTGTTCTTTGTAAAATACAAATTCTCTTATAGAATTACTCTGCTTTATTCTTGTTTATTTGCTTTTATTTAAAGAAATATTGCTAATAGTTTTGTAAGTTGGACCTTGAATCGACAACTTACTCTCCATTAAATCTATTCTTTTTATAATATCTGCTATGGGGTTGATTTTTAAATCTTTTATACTATCATAAAACTTACTAGTGTACTTTATATATTTTATCCTAGCAAGGGTTACATGAGGAACAAAGTTCTTATCATTTTTATAAAATGGTTCTGATTTTAATTTATTATTGATTAATTGATTCAATTCAAGAATTGTTTCATTTCCCTTATTGATTCCAATCCATAAAATTCTAGGATTTAAAGTACCTGGGAAGAGGCCTAAATTTTCGGAGAGATTTATTGAAAATTGATCTTGTTCACAGAAAATATCTTGTAGAATATTATTAATCTTTTCAATTTCTAAAGAATTTAAATCACCTAAAAACTTTAACGATATATGAAGGTTTTCCTTTTCCACAAATTTTAGCTTAGTATTATATTGCATTACTATCTGTTTTATATTTTGCTGTATTTTAAAAATATAGTCTTTAATTTCATTATTTAAATTAATTGCGACAAAACATCTTCTTACATTATTAATTATAGTAATTTTCTCCTGTCCTTTATTTAAAATAGTTTTATTAGTTACAAATTTTTTTTATTTGTTGTTTATATCTATCCCTCACCTGATTTAAAAATTGAATATATAATTCTGTTTTATAGTTCTGATAAGTCCATTCAAGGGGGTGAAATGTGCCGTTAACAAATCTTAGAGTGATTTCAGCATAAATCCCTTTGCCTATATATATTCTTGCAGGACCATTTTTTGTGCTGGCTAATATAAATTTATCTAGTGATATGTATCCGGGGTCAAAATTAATTTTTCTTTTGACTTCAACCGGTTTATTATTACCTCTATTTTCACAAAACAAATATTCCCACTCATTGCTATCAAGTTTAATCTGAAACATTTCTTCCGGGTTAAATAATTTTTCAAAAGAAATTAATTTTTGTTTCAGCCCATCTCCCATTTCATTACGATAGTAATTAGTATAATTAAATAACTGGTAATCACTTTCCATATCGATGTTGCCGAAATGCATTTTTAATAAACTTTTCGCATCATGGAAAAGATTATCTTCATTACTAATAATGCTAAATATTAATTTTACCTGATTTGGATAAACAATTTTTCCCATTAATTTAATTATTACTTGGAACAATTCGATAACTTAATAAAAAATTATCTTCCATAAGTTGAGGCTCTATATTATTTCCTTTATATGAAACTATAATTTTATTCGGACTTGGTGTGATAAGTGTTATCAAGGCATCTGATTTTACTATTATTTTTTCTCCCTTTATTATCATATCTTCAAATAATACCTTGTCACCCTGACTAATTTTTATCCAGCTCGTTTCGTCTGCTGTTATTTCAACTGGTTCATAATCAGGTAGCGGTGGTAAAAAAACATTAAAATCCTCTTCATTATTTTCTTCTATCTCTGAATTCTCTTTAGCTATTTCGAGCATCTCCTGCTCAATTATCTTTTCTTGAGTATTAGTTTTGTTTTCAGCTGTAGTAGCATATGGCACTCGCAATCGTTGTATGAATTGATTAATTGTGAATACAAATCCAATAATTAAAAATATCACCAATATAAATCTTAACATTGGAATTATATTAATAGGCTTTTTTTCTTTCTTTATTGTGGTTTTTGTTTTTTTCTGTTTGAAATATCTATTTCTTTTTTTGATTTTTATTTGAGGCTCTGAATCAACTGTTCTTGGGACTTGTTCAGTTTGGTCTAAAAGTTGATTAATATAATTTTGATCTGCCTGAAGAAAATTGGCATAATTCCTTAAATATCCAACAAAATAAGTTTTACCAGGAAGAACACTTTCGTCTCCTTCTTCTATAGCTACTATATATTTTTTTCGAATTTTCAGGAATTGTTCTGCCTCTTCTAAAGAAATCCCCAATTCAATTCTTTTATTTTTCAGGTATTCTCCAATTTCTCTCATATTTAGACAGTGCTCCTATATTGTTATTTGTTGTAAAGATTCTAGGGCAATAACTGAATAAAGCAAATTAAATAAATCTTCATAACATGGAATGGGATGTTTGAATAAGCTTTTTAAAATGATAACATAAAAAGATGTATAGTTGAACTAATTATTATTTAAATTGACTGCAATCAATTAATTTCTTTCTCGTATGGTACCCCACTGGCTGCTGGTGCTGTAGCCCTTCCTATAGCACCTATCAGAACAAATATTGCCAAAAGGTATGGAACCATATTGATAAATTGTACTGGAACAGTATACACACTTTGTAATCTTATGGCTAAAGCCTCTCCAGCGCCAAACAAAAGAGCAGCCCCTACAGTACCGAATGGAGTCCATTTACCAAATATCATTGCAGCTAATGCGATAAAACCTCGACCACCGCTCATTTCTTTAACAAAAAAATGTGCTTGCTCAATGGAAAGAACAGAACCAGCGAGACCAGCTAAGCCTCCTGATATTAATACAGCTAAATACCTCATATAAACTACGTTAACCCCCAGAGTATCTGCTGCATGCGGGTACTCTCCTACTGAACGCAATCTTAAACCAAATGGAGTCTTAAAAATAATTATATGTGAAATAATAACAATAATGAATGTGATATATACCATTGGTGAATGATGAGCAAATATGATGATAATACTTCTAACGATAGGAGCAATCTCATTAGGATGTGGTATTTTGAATCCCCAGATAGGTAGACTCTTTATTGCCATTATCTGTGTTTCATTAAACCAAAGCCAGCTGAGAAATACAGTAATTCCACTGGCAAATATATTAATTGCTACTCCACTAACAATTTGATTGGCTTTAAAGGAAACACTAACAATTGCATGAATTAATCCCATAAAAACACCTATAATTGCAGCAAATAGTATACCTACCCATGCACTCCCCGAAAAGTTTGTTGCTGCTACTGCTGTAAAAGCGCTAATCAACATAATACCTTCTAACCCGATATTTACAACACCAGATTTTTCTGAAAATACACCACCAAGACCAGCCAGGCTAAGGGGAATAGCAATTCTTATAACAGAAGCAAAAAAATCAGGATTTAAAATGCTCTTAATCATATTCTGTCTTCCTCCTTAAAACAACCCGCTTAATAATCTCATCAGACACGACCACTAAAATAACAATCATTGCCTGGATGACCATTATTAATTCTCTTGGTATCTTACCATTAGTAAATATATTTACTAATGCCCCTCCATAAGATAAAGTACCAAACAATATTGCAGCCAAGACTACTCCAAGGGGGTGGTTTTTACCTAACAAGGCAACTGCAATGCCATTAAAACCTAATCCAAGAAAAAGCTCCTGTCGCCACCTGAACTTATAACCCATTACTTCATTAGTGCCAACTAGACCGGCTAAAGCACCGCTAATCATCATAGCAAGAATAATATTTTTTGAAATATTTATACCTGCATATTCAGAAGCTGTTCTATTATATCCCACTGCCCTTATTTCATATCCAAGACTTGTTTTCCAAAGAATAATGTACACAATTAATGCGGCAAATATTGCTAAAAAGAAAGACAAATTCAATGGATTATGTGCAGGAAATGTTATGTTCATTTTTGATAATAAAATAGCTACTCTTGGTAAACGTGCAGATAGAGCAATCTCACTAGTATGAGGTATCATCTGCTGAAGACCGGCAAGCTTCATTTCTTCTGTTGGCGGTGCCTTATATATTAAAGCTAAATAAAATGTTAAAGATGTAGCAATCCAATTCATCATAATGGTTATAATAACTTCATGAATGCCCTTTTTAGCCTTTAACAATCCAGGCAATGCAGCCCAGAGAGCCCCGCCTATAGCAGATGCGATAATTGTCAGAGGTATCAATATTATCCCTGGCAAATTTGTAAATGTAAAACCTACGTAAGCAGCCAGAAAGGAGCCAACATAAACTTGGCCTTCGCCACCGATATTAAATAAGCCACAACGAAATGCAAATGCAACAGCTAAACCAGTGAATATTAGCGGAGTTGCCCTAAATAGTACATTTCCCCATCCATCTCGATTACCTATTGCTAAGCCAAACATCATTTTATACACCTGTATCGGGTCTTCCCCCATTAAAAGAATAACTATCGAACCAACTATTAATGCACCTATTATGGCAATAACAGGTGTAATCTTTTCAATTATGGCAAAAAAGAAGGTTACTTTTTGGATATTCTTTTTATTCAAGAAACTCCTCCGACTTAGCTATTTACCAGTGATCGGATTAGCCTTTTTTGAAGCCCCTGTCATGAGTAATCCTAATCTGGCTCTATCAATATTTTTATTCTGTAGAATATCAACAATTTTTCCTTCATAAATAACTGCTATTTCATCACTCAATGAAAGTATTTCATCTAATTCTGCTGAAACCAGCAGTATAGCTTTACTTCTGCTTCTTTCATCTAATATTTGTTTGTGAACAAATTCAATAGATCCTACGTCTAATCCCCTTGTAGGTTGGGCCGCAATCAATAAAATCGGGTCTCCCTGAAGTTCTCTGGCAACAATAACTTTTTGTTGATTGCCTCCTGATAATGATTTCAGGAGGTTCTCTTGAACAGCAGGTCTTATATCGTAATTTTTAATCAATTCTCTGGCATATCTATCAATTTCTGAAAAGTTGATAAAATATCCTTTTACAAAAGGTGCTTTATAATGTCTACCTAATACAAGGTTTTCTGCAACCGTATAATCAGCAATAAATCCTCTTTTGCGTCTATCCTCCGGAATATGTGCAATATGTAATTCTCTGATTTTTCTGGGGCTTAATCCTGTAATATCCTGATTATATAAGAATATTTTACCACTATTAACAGGTCTTAAACCGGTGATTATTTCAACCAACTCAGTCTGTCCATTACCTTCGACTCCCGCTAATCCCAGCACCTGACCCTCTTTGATTGAAATATTAATATCTTTTAATATAGGATGTTTATGCTGGTTAAAAACTGTGACACCTTTTAATTCCAGTACAGTTTTTCCTGCCTCTTGTTCTAATCTATTTGTAGTTAACAATACTTCTCTTCCCACCATTAAAGAGGCTATTTCAGAAGTGTTTGTTTGTTGAGTTTCTTTAACACCTACGACTCTCCCATTCCTCATTATTGTAACGCGATCGGAAATAGACATAACTTCATTTAGTTTATGAGTGATAAATATGATCGTTTTTCCCTGTTTTTTTAAAGATTTTAAAATATTAAATAATTCCTCTACTTCCTGAGGGGTTAATACAGCTGTAGGCTCATCCAAAATCAGAATTTCTGCACCTCTATACAACACTTTAATTATTTCGACTCTTTGCTGTATCCCAACAGAAATATCTTCAATTTTTGTCCAAGGATCAATTTTAAAACCATACTTGTCTGAAAGAATTTTAATATCATTAGCAGATTTATGTAGGTCTATAAAAAAATAATCTTTTCTGGGTTCCATACCCAAAATAACATTTTCTACCACTGTTAAAGGGGGGACCAACATAAAATGCTGGTGAACCATACCAATTTTTTTCTCAATTGCTTTGTTGGGGTTAGAGATTATGGTTTTTTCTCCATTAATGTAAATATCCCCCTCATCTGCCAGATACAGGCCATAAAGGATGCTCATTAAGGTGCTTTTCCCGGCTCCGTTTTCACCAACTAATGCATGTATTTCACCTTTTCTAACAAGAAAATCCACTTTATCATTGGCCTTTACCAAAGGAAAACTTTTTGAAATATTCTTCATTTCCAAGATATTTGTAGCCAATAATAGTCTCCATTCAACAATCCAATATAAAATAAAACTGAGAAATATCCATCGGAGAGAAATAAAGAGTATAAATGATATAACAACCAATTTCTCTCCGATGTAACAATATTTTAATTAAATAGTAGAGGGTACTTCGATTTCACCATTAATAATCTTTCGTTTTGCATCTTCAACTTTTTGCACCATCTCTTCAGTAATCAGGTTTTCATTATATTCATCTACAGCATAGCCAACACCATTGTAAACCGTATCACCTATTACCAATTCAGTAGATAGGTCAAAAACTTGTACTCCGGGCTTAAAAGTACCTTCTATAACTGATTTAATTGTCAAATAAACGGAAACATCTACCTGTTTTAACATACTTGTTAATCCATAATTTTCACCAGTTTCCTCTATATGTCCCAAGTAGTTCTGGTTAGAATCTACGCCAATTACATATTTCTTTCTCTCTTTTGCAGCCTCATAAACCCCTGCCCCTGTTAAACCAGAAGCGTGAAATATAATATAAGCACCATTATCGTATTGTGATAATGCTAATTCTTTACCTTTCACCGGATCTGCAAAAGCCTGAGGAGTATCACCTGCATAAGCGGAAAGTATTTTACAATCAGGATAGGCATATTTAACTCCTGCTCTATAACCAGCTTCGAATTTCTGTATCAATGGCACATTCATACCCCCGACAAACCCGACTGTATCTTCTCCATCTTGTAAAGCTTTTAGTCCAGCAATCATACCTACTAAAAAGGAGCCTTCATGCTCAGCAAAGCTTAAAGATGCTACATTGGGCTTACCCAGAACAACCCCATCAACAATAGCGAATTTGGTATTAGGAAAGTCATCAGAAGCCGGTCCGATGCTGTCTTCAAATAAAAAGCCAACCCCAATAATTAGATCATAACCTATGCTGGCTAGATTTCTGATATTTACTTCCCGGTCAGCATCTGTTCCTGGCTCGAGCTCTGTATGTTTAATACCAAATTCTTCCGCTGCCCACATTAAACCACGATAAGAAGAATCATTAAAAGATTTATCTCCTTTTCCACCAATATCGAAACATAATCCAACTTTAATATCGCTTTGAGCTACACAATTAATTGTCAATAAAAAAATCATCATGATTGCTGTTAACACAAGAGGTAAATTGTTTTTGAAGAAATTTTTCATAATTTTATCTCCTTTAATAAAATATACTTAGCCAACATTTTGATTTTTAATAAATTTGCTAACTAGTATATGCTTTCCCCCTTTCTTTATAAAAATGTTGATTATTGAGTATAATAGCAAATGGATGTGATATAAGCTTTCTAAATGTAATTGGATTAGATTAAGATGTGCTGTTTTAACAATATAATAATACGTTCTTGTTCTTTAATCAATTAAATAATAAATTTCATTTAATATATATTCAAACAAACAATCACTGATTATTTACTAGAAAGATACTCTTCTTTCGTGAATAAGATTTTTCTTGGATTGCGACCGTCATATGGTCCAACTAAACCTTTTTTTTCCATCAAATCAATCAATCGCGCTGCTCTAGTGTAGCCTATCCTCAGTTTTCTTTGCAATATTGATATTGAAGCTTGTTTGTTATTAATAATAGTTTCCAAAGCTTCTTCAAATAATTCATCTTCTTCATTCTCCTCAATTCCTCCTGTATTTTCTTCGTTTTGTTGTAATTGTTCAACAATATTCTCATTATATTCAGGAGGGGAATTTTGTTTGGTTAAGAATGAGACTATTTCTTTAATCTCTTTTTCAGATACATATGCACCTTGAGCTCTTATAGGTTTTGAAGCATTTATCGGAGAGAAGAGCATATCTCCATTTCCAAGTAGTTTTTCAGCACCGTTAACATCAAGGATAGTCCTTGAATCTACCTGTGTCGATACAGCAAATGCTATCCGTGAAGGGAAATTGATTTTTATAGAACCTGTAATAATATCTACAGAAGGTCTCTGTGTCGCAATAATAAGATGAATCCCCGTAGCCCTGGTCATTTGCGCCAATCTACATAAAGAATCTTCAACTTTTCCCGGAGCAGAAAGCATTAAATCAGCTAATTCATCAATAATAAATACAATATAAGGAAGATTATTCTCTTCAGATTTAATGCTTTTAATATAATCATGGTATCCCTGCAAATTACGAACACCAATCTCAGCAAATATTTTAAACCTTCTTTCCATCTCATAAAGAGCCCAATTAAATACTTTATCTACTTTTTTAGTATTTGTAACTATTGGGGTTATTAAATGAGGTATGCCGTTATAAATATTTAGTTCAACTCTTTTAGGGTCTATCATTAAAAATTTAACTGCATCAGGACCAAAACGGTAAATAAGGCTTAATATAATAGTATTTAGGCATACACTCTTCCCTGATCCAGTAGAACCTGCTATAAGTAGATGAGGCAAATCTACCAGATCAGCAATAATATTATTCCCTCCAATATCTTTACCCAATACTATAGGAAGGATAAATGTATTATTTTTATATTCCTTTGATTCGATTATTTCTCTTAATAAAACAACATTTTTTTCTCTATTTGGCACTTCTATGCCTATTGCATTCTTTCCCGGAATTGGAGCTTCTATTCTAACTGAAGGAGAAGCAAAAGCTAATGCTATATCATTGCTTAGGTTAGTTATTCTAGAAACTTTAACACCAGGAGCAGGCTGAATCTCATATCTGGTCACCGTTGGCCCTTTGGTTGCTCCTATTACTTTCCCCTGAATATTAAAATTATCTAAAGTATTTTGTAGTAAAATAATATTTTCTTTAACTCTTTCAATATCACGATCTTTATACTCTTTTTTCACCTCATTCAATAAATTTAGTGGAGGAGCATAGTATGAAGGCTCAGATATTTTTTCACCTTTATTATTTTCTTGAGGGAATTTTATTATTTCTTGAACAGATGACAGTTCTTTTTTCTTCTCTTTGGCAAGAGCATTTCTTTTAAAAATTGGTTCCGCTCTCCTATTAGGTATTTCACTCTCTGTAGATTGCGAAGAATAGATTTTAACAGATTTTTTCAAATCTATTTTTCTCCTACTCTCTGATTTGCTTATTTTGTTTGATATAAAATTTATTAGAATAGTAAGGACTATCTTTATTTTGTTGAACCCGGAGGTAACAATATATAAAAAAGAAAGATCTGTAATAAACAACAATGAAACGAGACCAAGGGCAATAAGAAAAAGATATGATCCACTTAAGCCGAAATAATCATTAAGATAAATTGCAGTATGATATCCGTATAGACCGCCCCCTACTCCTTGAACAGCCAATAGATATGCATTTTCTAAAAATATTAGTCTTAGATGAATGAAGGATAATAATACCAATAACAATGATGTTATTCCAAACATTCTATTATATAAATTAGGTATATTAAAACCTGATAATAAATGAATTCCTTCTGCTACTATAAAAATTAATA